>JAYVUC010000148.1:0-13895 GCA_043788295.1 Phycisphaerales bacterium | reverse complement strand
GCGACCAGGTGATGACGTGCGTGCGCTGATCCGACTCCCAGGTGCCGAGCCGAGCCGCGCCGATGGCCAGGCGCAGCCGCGTCTCCTGCTCGTGGCGCACCTCCTCCGCGCGCCTGCGCTCGGTGATGTCGCATGCATCGGCCTGGCGTGTGCTCTCCATTTCATGTGGGACTTGCTCAGCTACGGAATGGAGGACCTCCTCACCAAGGAGGCCGATTTCCAGGCTCGCCTTCGAGGGCTCAAGTTCGTCGCCATCGCCCTGGTTGTCGCTGGCACACTCGCCTATCACGGCCTGCTCGAGTGGGGCAAGAAGCTCTCGGCGTGGAATCACACCAAGCGGGTCGGGAAAGAGTCCGCTCAGCCATAGCTCTTTGATCCCACAGAGCGACCCACCGGGCTTTGGGTTGCCCGGTTCTCCGAACCTGTTCTGAGAGTGCTTCCTTCCAGAAGCACGGAAATCGGGTTCGGAGTACCTGACCACCACGCGGCGTCGCGTGGTACACTTCCCCCATGAAGACGACCCACACTTTCGCACGCGGCCTCTCCCACGCCCTGTTCATGCTCGCCGGCATGGCGATCGCGCCCGCGACGCAGGCCCAGACACAGGTCTCACAACCCACCACCACCGAGGTGGCGGCGCAAGAGGCTCGCATGGGGTGGTGGCGCGACGCGAAGTTCGGAATGTTCATCCACTGGGGTCTTTACTCGGTGCCCGCGGGTGCGTGGCCCGGCAAGGGCACGACCCACGCCGAGTGGATCCGCGACACAGCGCAGATTCCCGTCGCCGAGTACGAGAAGCTGCTCGCCCAGTTCAACCCGGTGAAGTTCAACGCCGATGAGTTCGCCAGGATCGCCCAGGACGCGGGAATGCGTTACCTCGTCATCACAAGCAAGCACCACGACGGGTTCTGCCTCTTTGATTCCAAAGAAACCGACTGGGACGTGATGAGCACGCCCTTCAAACGCGACATCATGAAAGAGCTCTCCGACGCGTGCCACAAGCTTGGCACTGCCAAACCCGGCGACAAGATCAAGGCCGGCACCCAGCCCGTGCGGTTCTGCATGTACCACTCGATCATGGACTGGCACCACCCCGACTACCTGCCGCGCCGTCCGTGGGAAAGGGCCAATCGCCCCGATGCCGGAGCCGACTTCGAGAAGTTCGTGAAGTACCTCAAGGCCGAGCTTGCCGAGATCACCGCGCCCAAGTACGACCCGGGACTGATCTGGTTCGACGGCGAGTGGGAGGGCACCTGGACGCACGAGCGCGGGGCCGACCTCGCCAAGTACATGCGCACGATCGCACCCAACGTCATCGTCAACAACCGCATCGACAAGGGCCGGGCGGGTATGGACGGCGAGACCAAAGGTGCCGATTTCCTGGGCGATTATCACACCCCCGAGCAGACCATCCCCGAGCGCGGGCTCCCCGGCGACTGGGAAACCTGCATGACCATGAACGGCAACTGGGGGTACAACGCCGCCGACCGCGACTTCAAGACCAGCGAAGATCTGATCAAGAAGCTGTGCGATATTTCGAGCAAGGGCGGCAACTTTCTGCTCAACGTCGGGCCCACCGCCCTGGGCGAGATTCCGCCCGACAGCGTTCGGCGGCTCCACCAGATCGGTGAATGGATGCGCGTCAACGGCGACGCGATCTATGGCACCGTCCGCTCGCCGCTGCCCACGCCCCCGACGTGGGGGCGTGTGACGATGAAGCAGACGACGGGCGGGGCAATGCTCTACCTCATGGTTTTCGATCCGCCCAAGGACGGCAAGCTCGTCGTAAGCGGCCTGCTCAACGAGCCCGGGCGTGTCTGGCTCATGCAGAGTGACAAGTCCTCGGTCCGCACCGAGCTCAAAGCCCATGCCGCCGGCGGCCAGATCGAGATCGACATCTCCCGCATTGGCGCGGGCGCTCTGACCGGCACGTCCCCGGTCGCCGTCTACGCGCTGGAGATCAAGGGCGAGCCCGACCCCACCAGCCCGCCGACCATCAACGCCTTCGCCGACACTTTCGTCGATTCGGTCGAAGTCTCGTTCGCCTGCGAGCGCAAGGGCGTCGAGATCCGCATGACAAGCGACGGCACCGATCCCACCGCCACCTCTCCTCTTGCTGCGCCGGTCAAGGTCAGCAGCACCACGTCAATCGCCGCACGCTGTTTCCGCGACGGCAAAGTGGTCAGCCCGACCGTCAAGCGATCTTTCACAAAGGTGCCCGCCCGGGCCTCGGTGGTTCTCGACAAGGTCGCGCAGGGACTCACGCTCGAGTGCTTCGAGGGCGACTGGGACAAGTTGCCCGACTTCAAATCGCTCAAACCCACCAAGACGCAGATCGCCACCGAGATCGGCATCGCCGGTGCGACGCGGCCCGAGTACTACGGCCTGCGATACACCGGATTTTTCAAGGTCGATCAGAACGGCGTCTACGTAATCTCCCTCGCCAGCGACGATGGCAGCAAGCTCTACGTCGGCACCTCCCTCCTGGTTGACAACGACGGGCTCCACAGCCTCGCCGAGAAGCACGGAACGATCGCCCTCGCGGCCGGCTGGCATCCCATTACCGTCGAGATGTTCGAGAAAGCTGGTGGTGCCGACCTGCAAGTCACCATCGCCGGGCCCAGCATGACCAAGCAGAAACTGACCGGGACACGCCTCGGGCACAGCGAGAAGTAGAGACACGAGACGCAGCATGGCCCAAGTGTCCGCGACCATCATGGCGGGAGTTCCCACCAAGAACCTGTCGCTCTATCACCGCATCCGATTCCTCGTCGCCGATCCGTGCGCGATCATCGAATTGCCCGCAGGCGGCAGTAAGCTCGAATCGCTTCTCATCATCCGCGACGTCGAGATGGCCCGCGCGAAGCAGCACGCCTGCGCCGATCGCGTCACCTGTCCCGCCGACTGGACACCAGCGGGTGGGCTCTCTGGCGACCGCGAGACCGCAACGGCACAAGCGTGCGCCGAATGCCTGAGACGCTCGGGTGTCATGGCAGTCGGGGCCGATCGCACGCTCCCACTGATCTTCGCACACCACCTCGCTCAGGCCGGCATCGCCGTGCAGTTTGACGATGGACTGGGCGTGCTGGCCAGGCGTTCCAAAAACCCATCCGAGATCGAGCACCTGCGTCAGGCCCAGCGAGACACCGAAATGGTCATGCGCCTCGCGTGCGAAACCGTCGCTCGCGCGGCCGCCGGGGCAGGCGGTGTGCTTATGCACGAGGGCGAGCCCCTCACAAGCGAACGCGTCCGCTCGATCATCGATCTCGCGCTCCTGAAACTCTGCTACGACAACCCACCCAGCATCGTCGCGGGCGGGCCAGATGGCGGCGACTGCCACGATCACGGACACGGCCCACTCCGCACCGGCGAGCCTGTCATCATCGACATCTTCCCACGCCACAAGACCACCCTCTACAACGGCGACTGCACCCGCACCGTCGTCCACGGCTCCCCCACCGCCGAGCTGGCCCGCATGCACGCCGTCGTTGTCGATGCCAAGAAGGCGGCGATCGCCGCGGTTCGCTCGGGTGCAACGGGCGAAGCGGTCCATGCCGCGACGATGATCGTCATGCAACGCTGCGGCTTCTCCCGGTCGCTCCCGCCCGCAGGATCGCCCGCGACGTTCACAAGCATTCAGCATGGCACGGGGCATGGTATCGGTCTCGACGGGCACGAACCCCCGCTGCTCGACATCGGCGGCCCCGAACTCGTGCTGGGTGATGCCCTCACTGTCGAGCCCGGCCTGTACAGCCGCGCCTTCGGCGGCGTCCGCGTCGAGGACATGGTCATCGTCACCGCAACCGGCTGCGAGAATCTGAACTCGCTTCACGAAGGGCTCGATTGGCGGTAGCAGTAGCATGGCCACCCATTGCCATGATCGCTTCTGGATCACCCCTCCCACCCCGTGCATTCGGCATATCGTCGCCTCAAATCCGCCGCGATCGCCTCCGCCGACAATCCACTCCACTCATACGACACGATCGGCAACACACGAAGTCTCGAACGGCTCAATCGCCACAGACTCCCCCACGCCTCGTCCGATTCCGGCGTGCCATCGACAACGATCGGCAGCACGCGCGCCCGTGATTTTTTGACGATCAGCCCGATACCCGTCATGAATGGCAGGAGCCGTCGCGTCGGACGCTCGATTGCCCCTTCGGGAAATATTCCCAGCACTCCGCCGTCATGCAGATGTCGCATCGCTTCGCGGGCCGAGGCCGGATCGCCTCGCGGGCTCTGGCGGTCGACTGAAATGACCCTCAACCACTGCCAGATCCAGTCAAGCCCCGGCAGCATCATGTCCTTGGCCATCATCCAGCGGATCTCGAACGCGCACGCCGCCTGCACCAGCACCGGATCGATCCCCGCCGTGTGATTCACCACCACAACCAGAGGCCCCGGGTTTCGCGTACCGGGAATGTGCTCGCGTCCTTCGACTCTCAGCCCATGCACGAGCCGAACGTACGCGGTTCCAACCGCGTACATGATCCCCCAGCGCGCATCACGCCGAGGGTTGTCCATGAGCCGCGAAGAGGCCCACGCCCACGCGATCCACAGGACAATGAGAATCGAAATGGTGACGATCGACGGCACAGGCCACGATGTTAGCACTCGCAAAGCTGGCAAATACTTTCCCTGATTGGCCAAGATCACGAGCTAGGGCGAGGTCATCAGCCGCCGGTACAGACACCACGACCAGACCGAGTACAGCTCGAACGCGGGCCCTTCATCCCGCTTGGTGATAGCCGTGCCCGCCAGATCGCGCGCCACGTGCCGATCCAGCTCGGGCGCGACGCGGAAGTGGGCAAAGCCGGTATCCACCATTGCCCCCTTGCACTGCGTGGCCAGCCTGAGCGCGAGCTTGTCGATGTTGTCGAGATTGGTCAGGCCCTTCTCATCGCCCAGCACGTCGAAGTTGAACTTGTCCGCATCGATGCGAACACGCCGCCCCGATCGCGTGTACAGATCGATGATGTAGGTGAACTTGATCGTGGTGGAGCGTGTGGGGTGGCTGCCGGTCATGCCGAGCGGCATCGCCCCTCCCAAAGCCCCAGTCGACATCGACGTGGAGAGAGCGCCGCCCGCACCATCCACGAACGCCGTGTTCACACGCACTCGCGAGCGGTCGATCTTGCCGCGAACAAGCAGGAAGACGTCCTTGCAGAGCAGCCCCTCGTGCTCCCCGTGCCAAGGCTCGACCATGTACATTGGCTCGGGGGCACCCTGGGCCTCAACGAGCCTCTTGGCCTTGTGGGGCTCGGGGGCCGCGGCAACCTGGGCGGGCGAAAGCCCGATCGCCATCGCACCGGCCTGTTCAAGCCGCTCAATCATGTCGCGTCCGGCCACCTCGTCGATCCGCAGCAGCACTCCAGGGATCCCGTGCGCCACCCTCTGGCGAGCCATGAACGGGTCGAGCCCTGTCGCCGCGATCAAGAGCTCCACCTGCCCCCGCTCATCAAGACCCTGGGGCCATCGTGCGAGCGTGACGTACATGGTGCGATCCATGATGGCAGTGTACTCTGAATCGATGCGCCAACGAAGACCAGCCCCGCCAAACGCCGCCTCCCTCACCGGGGAAGAACAGCAGGCCGTGGCAGAGGTTGTCTCAATGTACCTCAAAGGCTGGTTCCCGATGGGGCAGGGCACAGGCTTGCCCGTTGAGTGGGTCCAGCCGACCGAGCGAGCCGTCCTGCCGCTTGAGCCAGGCGCGTTCGCCGTGTCTAAGTCACTCGCTCAGCGGGTGCGGTCCGGACGGTTCACCATCACCAGTGATAAAGCGTTCGACGATTGTCTCCACGCGTGCGCAGCCCCTCGCCGAATCGAGGGTGAGACCGTTGTTGAGACGTGGCTCGCCGATGAGATCATCGATATCTACCGTCTGCTCCATCGTGCAGGGCTCGCGCACAGCGTCGAGGCATGGCTGCCCCCACGCGATCCCTCGTCTCCCCCCGTACTTGTCGGCGGGCTCTATGGGCTCGCGTTGGGAGGCGCGTTCTGCGGCGAGTCTATGTTCAGCCGCCCCGCCCTGGGCGGCACCGACGCCAGCAAGGTCGCGCTCGTCCATCTGGTGGGGCATCTCCGTAACCGTGGCTTCTCGCTTCTGGACACACAGCTCGCCAATGCCCACGTCGCTCAATTTGGCATGGTCGAAATCCCGCGTGCCGCATACCTGGAAAAGCTCCGGCACGCCGCCTCCCTCGCGGCAACTTGGGGCACACTCGACCCCAAAGTGACAGGGTCCGCCGTGCCCGAAGCGATCGCACGTACACTCAGACCATGAGACACATCATCATTCTCGCGTCGTGCCTGACGTTGATCGCCGCCGCCGCACTGGGCGGGTGCGCCGCAGGCCCATCGGCATGGGAACTGAACCTCACGACAGGCCCCGATACCGCGACCCCTTTGGCGGCCGAGTCGCCCGTGCGCGTCCGGAACATCACCTGGGAACGGATGGAGCAGACTCTCTCGACTGAGCAGGTCGGAGCCACCGCGACCGACACGCACCCGGAAGAATGGACGCCTGAACGTCGGGCGGAGGCCAAGACTCAGCTCCTGCGCGGACTCCAGCTGTCCGAACCTCCCGCAAGCGTGCGAATTGTGGGCCGGAGCGAGTTTCGGACCACCGACAAAATGTCGACCGATAGCGTCACCTTCCACAACCTGGCTCGCAAGCTCGGGGCCGACACCGTTATCTGGACAAGCAAAGTGGTTGGCAAGGCCGACAAGGTCGTGCAGGAGCCTGTCACGACCATCGGCTCGGGGTCTGGGTCGGGGCGATCGTTTGAAGTGGGTGGCGGGGGTCGCAGCGGCTCGTTTGCGGACAACCGCACGACCTACGTCCCCGTTGTGATCAAGGCCGACGAGATCGCATTTTCGGTGTATTTCCTGCGAATTACCCCCTAAATCGGAGAACTGTTGCCCCGTGATCGAGGCACCTGCTTCCGCCAGGCCGCTGGATACTCTCTTGCCCCTTCGGACCCGTCGAACTCTCATCGGCATTCGCCATGTCGCCGTGAACCGAGTTTGGACTCGTAAGAGGAGCCTGTCATGTCAGTGCGTCTGTTCACGCTTGCGACCGCTGCGGTTGCAGCACCCGCCTTTGCCGATTTAGTGCCTCGTGGCACCACTTTGGAATCGACGACGCCCGTCGGCGAAGTCGCGTCTCTGCTGCGCGATCAGCCGGTCGCGCCCGCAGCCGCAGCAAAGCCCGACGCCGCAGCGGCAACGCCCGAGCTCAAGCCCGAGGTCTCATTCTGGAACGGCTGGAAACGCAACGTCGATGTCGGAATCAACGGGGCCGAGGGCAATTCTCAGAATCTCTCGGTCCGGGGGCTCATCGGCGCGGCACGCAAGTCTGACCAGCTCGAGACCAAGGCATCGGTAAGCTACTCCTACGGCACGAGCAACCACACGAAGTCGCGCAGCCGCGGCGAGGCACAGGTGTTCACCAACTGGCTCCTTGGCGCGGAGAGCCGCTGGGGCTATTGGGGGCAGGCCAAGGCAGAGTACGACGAGTTCCAAATCTGGGATTGGCGGTTCTCGGGAGCCGTGGGCCCAAGCTATTTGTTCATCAAGGAAGAGAAGACGACGCTGCGTGGCCGAGTCGGCTTGGGCGCGAGCTACAAGACCGGCGGGCAGCAGGATCCCGAGCGCATCGAGCCCGAACTCGACCTGGGCATCGACTACGCACACACGTTCAAAGAAGGGCACAAAGCCTTTGCGACCGCCGACTACTACCCGAGCCTGGACAAGTATCCCCAGTATCGCATCGTCGCCCAGGCGGGCTACGACATCCTTGTCGACAAAGAGAGCGGGCTGTTTCTCAAGCTTGGAATCCAGGACCGGTACGACAGCAAGCCGGGCACCGGGTTCAAAAAGAACGACGTCGAGTATTTCATTACCATGTCCTTCAACTTTTAGTCACGCGCCGGTCGTCTCCGGCGTCAGGAGCTTCTCATGGGTCTCATCAAGGAATTTCGTGAGTTCGCCCTCAAGGGCAACGTCGTCGATCTCGCCGTGGGTGTCATCATCGGCGGTGCGTTCGGCGGCATCGTCACCTCGCTCATCAAGGACGTGATCATGCCCGTCATCGGGCTCGCCGGCAACGTCGATTTCAGCAACCGATATCTCGCGTTGACCGCGAAGGTTTCCGACGCCAACGCGGCTCTGGCCATGACCGGCGCAGCTCCGTTGCCGCTCGACAAAGCCCGCGAGCTTGGGCCCGTCATGGCGTGGGGCACGTTCGTGACCGTCACCATCAACTTCCTCATCCTCGCCTTTTGCATCTTCATGGTCATCAAGCTCATGAACACCGCGCGCAGGCGGTTCGAGAAGGAGCAGCAGGCCGCCCCGCCGCCGCCCCCTCCCAAGAGCGAGCTCCTGCTCGGCGAAATCCGCGACCTGCTCGCCAAGGGCCGTTGATCTGTGCATTGTGAAACCACATGCCCCCTCGACCGCGAGGGCGTTCTTTCGTGCGCCTCAGTCCTTCGATGCCCAGCAGAACGAGACCGGACTGCGATAGCCTCCCGTGTCATACGCCCGGATACCGAAGAAATAGTTGTCCTTGCTGAGCGGCATTGTGATCGATCTGGCCGTTGCCGCCTCGATCCGCGAGAGCACCCGCCAGTCCGGCGCGGTCGTCTCCCGCACCATGATCTCGTACCCCGCCACATCGGGCTCGGGTGGGATGTCCCATCGAAGCGTCGCGTTCTGAGTCAACTCCTTGGTGAGCATGACGGCATTTCCCGGCGGGCTCGGCGCATTCGCCAGGTGAACGATCGCAGCCACATTCAACCTCGCCACATTTGCGATGTACTCCCCGCTCACAAACCGCGGCAGATCGCCATACGGCTTCCCATCTTTCTGGACGACGGTCGCGTGCTGCCGCGAGTAATCCTCTCCGGGCACGGAAAGCCGAACTCCTGGAAATCCCGCGTCATTGAACGCCGAATGATCTCCACCGCGAAGAAAGCGGTCCTGTCTGAACACCAGCTTCGGACGAAACGCCATCCCCTCACGCTCGGCGACATATGCCACATATCTCGCAAGCTGGCGGCTCGGGGAATCGCTCTCGGCACCCTCGCCTCGAATCTTCGCGAGCTGCTCCGCCGACGCGTTCTTTGGAATGCCCTCGGAGAAGAGGCGGACAAACGTCGCAGAATCAACCGTCGTGGTGTCTTTCAATGGCGACCCCGCACCGCCCGCCGTCGTGAACGGGACGCCGAACGGAATGCTCGGATCACCCACGATGTCGTTGTTCAGCACGAACGCATGGTCGTACAGCTTCTTCGTCGCCAGCGTGTCGGCGTGATACTTCGCCCCCACAAGCCCCTGCTCCTCGGCCGCCGTACACAGGAACACCACCGTCGCATCCAGCTTCCTTCCCGCCAGCACACGGCAGCATTCCAGCACAACGCTGGTCCCGCTCGCGTCGTCATTCGCTCCCGGCGCATCGCTCTTGGGGTCCATCTTCTCGCCATTGATCGTGTCGTAGTGCCCGACGACATACACCACCCGTCGCGCCGCCTCGGGCATCGTGCCCGGCAGTGTCGCAACCACATTCACGAGATGAGCGCCAGCCGGAAGCCGCGGCATCTTGGGCGCGTCGAACTCCTCGAACTCAACTTTGAGCAGGTCGCCACCAGCCTTGCCCGACGCCTCCAGCTCGCTCCGCAGCCAGCGCCGCGCCGCACCTGTGCCTCGCGTATCGCTGTCGGTTTCCGAGAGCGAGTGCCGCGTACCGAACCCCGCGAGCGTCTCCACCGCCGCCTTGCATCGTTCGGACGAAACCTGAGCGGTCACGTCCTTCGCCAAGGGTGTGGGGGGTTTGTCGGGTTCCGCGATCAACGCCAATAATGCCGCAAGAATTGGAATGAGCATGGCACAGTGTACCTGAAAGCCCTGCTCAAAACCGCTTCATCGAGGGCCGCTGCTCGCCGGTCCCAAAGCCCATCGCCGCGCGGGCCATCGCCAGGTCTTGGGGTGTCGTGATCTTGATGTTTCGCGGGTCGCCCTGGCAGATCGCCACCCGCTCGCCGAGCCGCTCGACCAGTGCCGCGTCATCCGTGCTGCCCAGGTCTGCCTGTCCGTACGCCCGCCGCAAGAGCCCAGCCTCAAAGAACTGTGGCGTCTGCACCAGCACGAGCGCCGCCCGATCCAGCGTCTCTTCCACCACCCGCAGCTTCTCCTTCGATCTTGGCCCCTCGCCCAGGATCGCCGCGACGGGGTCGTCGCTCGGAAACGCCGCCTCGTCGGTCTGTCGCACGCGTTTGATGGTGTCGGGACAGGCAATCGCGGGCACAACTGCCGCGTGAAGTCCCGCCATCTCCACCAGCCGGTCGAGCAACTCCGCCGTCACGCAAGGGCGGGCCGCGTCGTGTACGGCAATGTGCGTCGCCTCGGCTGGCACATGCGCCATCGCCGCCAGGATCGACTCGTACCGGTGCGTCCTGCCGCCCTGCACGATCTTCGCCCCCAGCAGTCCCATCCGGTCCACGTGCCGCAGCTTGAACGCCGCGAACAGTTCGGGATCATTCGGCCCCGCGACGATGATCTGCCGCACGGCCTCGTGCTTGGTAAAAGCCTCCACCGTCCGCTGCAGCACGATCTTGCCGCCCAGGTCCTCCTCCAGCTTGTGGCGCACCGCCCCGGCGGCCATGTAACGCGAAGAAGACCCAGCCGCAGCGATGATGACGCACAGGTTCATGGCCAAGGGTACCGCCCTGCTACAATGCGGGCATCTTTGACAAGTTGGGGCCGATATGGATTCGATCGGACATGTGACGCATGGTGTGGCGCGTCGAGGCGCACGCGGGCCTCGTAAAAAGCGTGCACAAATTCAGTTGCCAATAGCAACTACGCAATGGCGGCCTAATTAGGCTGCTCGTTCGCTCCCCACGCCCGATAGGGATGCGAACGTAGATTCGGGCTTGGCGGAGATCCGAGACCTTCGGGGGTCACCCGCGACAAGCACCGCAGGTATGTCTTCAGGGAATGGCGCTGGCAGCAGTCCCTGCGGACGAGAACAAAGTGCCAGACACACGCGTAGAGGCGCCATGCTGACTGTTCCGACACGGGGGTTCGATTCCCCCCGGCTCCATTTTTTTCCCTTCTCACGCCGATGCCGAGCCCGCGAGTGCCGGTCTCGTCGGCGATCTGGAGGCTCTTGCCGATCCGCTGGCAGGTGAGGCCTTTGATGGCGAGAGCGAGGATGCGTTTGTCGCGGGCGGCGTTGCCGACCTTTTTGCGGGCCAGGGGGGGGGAGATTATCAAAGGGCGTGGGTGAGGCCTGCAGCGTTGAGCCCGGTGCCGTCGGGATGTACTGTTGTAGGGGAGCGATTGGTGGTTGGATGCGATGGGTGTGAGCGAGGTGACACGGGGAGATGCAGAAACCATCTCCTCATTCGGCGAGCTTCGGCCATCCAGTGTCACTCAACAGAACGCTCCACGCGTGCTCGAACTCGGGGCAACGCTCACGAACAGACTTGCGTGTAATTCCGAACGCGCGGTTGTACTTCTTGACAAGCGATGCCGCGACGCGGCCGGGTAGAACCCAGATTTGTGGCATCTCGCGCGTGTCCGCTATCTTGCCCGAGTATGAAACGAGGACGACATACATCCGCCCTCGCTCGTACAATTCTGCGGACCCCGTGAACCAGTCGTGCTTTCCGGCGACGGCTTTCACCTCAATAGTCACAAGTTCGCCGGTCGGTCGCCATCCGACAATATCGACCGATTTCTTGTTGCCGAGCGTGAGGCAAGCGTCGATCCCCACGCGATGAAGGCAGGATAGTACAAAGAACTCGGACGCCATGTTCGTGTTGTAGCCCTTCTTCTCAGCCACTTGCACTCCTCCGTGTCTCTGTGCCTCTGGGTGAATCCCGTCACAGCTCGGGGGCGAAGCCGCGGCGGAGCGTGTTTTCGCAGATGTTGCGGGGGTCGGTGAAGTGTTTGAGGTAGTCGGCTCCGCCGGCCTTGGTGCCGCCGCCGGACATGGCGAAGCCTCCAAAGGGTTGGCGGGCGACGAGGGCGCCGGTGGTGCCGCGGTTGATGTAGAGGTTGCCGACGCGGAACTCGCGTTTAGCTTGCTCGATGTGGCTGGGTTTGCGGGTGAAGACGCCGCCGGTGAGCTTGTATGGCAGGGAGTTGGCGATGTGGAGAGCGTCGTCGAAGTCCTTGGCGTGCATAATGGCGAGGACGGGGCCGAAGATTTCTTCGCGGGCAAGCTCGTGGGATTCGGGGACGGTCCAGAAGATGTGGGGGGCGACGAAAGGAAGTGGTGAAGTGGAAAGAGAAGGCGGAAGGCTGAGGGCGGAATAGGAGAGGCCCGAAGATTTGGCGCGTTCAACGAAGCTGTTGATTTTGGCGGCGGCTTCGGCGTCGATCACCGGTCCCACGTCGGTGCCGGGGCGGGTGGGGTCGCCGATGACGAGGGCTTTGGTGGCCTCGACGAGGCGCTCGCGGAAGTGGGTGATGGCGGGGCCGGTCGGGCCGGCTTCGTCGACGACGATGAGACGCGAGCAGGCGGAGCATTTCTGCCCCTGGAAGCCGAACGCGGATTGGCGTGCGGCGAGGACCGCTTCGTCGAGGTCGGCGCTGGTGTCGATGATGAGGGCGTTTTTGCCGCCCATTTCGCAGATGACGTGTTTGAGATGCGTCACGGAGTTACGAAGTGACGGCGTCACGAAGGGGCTACCGGGGGCGGCGGCGGTGTAGATGTCGAGGCCGACGTCGCGGGAGCCTGTGAAGGCGATGAGTGCGGTGCGGGGGTTGCGGACGAGGGCCGCGCCGACGGTTTCGCCGGGGGCGGGGCAGAAGTGGAGGATGTCGGCGAGATTCACGGAAAAAGGCCCGGTTCGGAGAACCGGGCCACCAGAAGTCGGGCCACCAAAGGCAGCACGCAGGGCCTGCTGAAGGATGTCGAACATGAGTTTGGCGATGCCGGGGGTTTGCTCGGCGGGCTTGATGATGACGGTGTTGCCAGTGACGAGTGCAGCGACGGTCATGCCGCAGCAGATGGCGAGGGGAAAGTTCCAGGGGCTGATGATGATGGCGACGCCGCGGGACTGATGGATCTGCTCGTCGAGCTCGCCGATGAACTTGCCGAGGCGCTGGCGCTCGAAGAGAGGGACGGAGCAGCGGGCGTAGTAATCGCAGAAATCGATCGCCTCGCATGTGTCGGCGTCGGCCTCTCGCCAAGTTTTACCGGCCTCTTTGATCATGACGGCGGAAAGCTCGTCGCGGCGGGCTCGCATCGCGGTGGCGGCGCGGATGAGCACCTCAGCCCTCACTTTGGGATCGGTGTCACGCCACGCGGGAAAGGCGGCGTCTGCACGCTTGACCATGTCGGCAGCCTGCTCGATCGTGCGGTCGTTCGCGACGGTCGGAACCACGGCCTTGGCGACGGCGGCGGCAAACGCATCGCGGGTGCTGCGATCGGCGAAATCGCGCATGGGCTCGCTGACGAAAGCTTTGGAATCGCCCACGCCCGGGACGGCGGGAGAGAGAGCGTGTCGCTCAGCGGCGATAGTCACGAGATCGGCGGGGGCGGGGCGGCCCGCGGGTGCGGCCAAGAGTGCGGCGGGGTCGGCATTGTCCATGAAGCCAGCCTTGAGCCAGGATTCGTTGCTGGTGTTTTCGAGAAGGCGGCGGACGAGGTAGGCCATGCCGGGGACCATGTCGCCCACGGGAACGTACTCGCGGATGCGCAGGCCCATCTCGGCGGCGGCGTATTTGAGCTGGTCGGCCATGCCGTGGAGCATTTGCAGCTCGATGGCGTTGCGGGGGAGATTGCGTTTTTCGAGGCCTGCGAGGGCAGCAGCGATGGAACGGGCGTTGTGGGAGCCCAGGGCGAGCTTGATGCCGGAATGAGACCCGGTTCGGAGAACCGGGCC
>JAYVUC010000147.1:0-21839 GCA_043788295.1 Phycisphaerales bacterium | reverse complement strand
ATGGGACCGTGAAGTCGCAGGTTGCGCTGGCAGCGATCGAGGCGGCGTTCAAGGCGAGCAAGGGGTCGAGGCCGACGGACATCAGCTATCACCAGGAGTCGGGGTTGCTGTTCATCAACGGGAGCCCGGAGCAGGTTGAATTGGCCCGGCAGGTGTTGAATGAGCTTGCGGGTCGAACGAATCAGGCCGAGATGCAGGGATGGTGGCAGTTGTACGACGTTCTTAGGGCCCGGCTTGGCGTCGCTGATGCTCACGGTGCCTATGTGAAGATTGAGGCGCTCATGCGGGAATCGGAATCACAGCGGCAGAACGACCAGAACACAAAGCTCGCGGCGATGGAGCAGCAGAACACGCTCGATGCGTTGAAGCGGCAACTTGAGCATGAGCAGTCGCGGGCAGCGGCTGAGCGCAAGGAACTCGACGCGAAGCACCAGGCCGAGGTGGCGGACATGAAGGAACAGTTCAGGGCGCTGGAGAAGCGGTACCGAGAGATGCTGGAGGAGAACAGCGTGCTCAAGGCGAGGCAGAACGCCCAGGAGCCCAAGGGCAAGTAATGCGGGTTTCATTTCGTTGCTGCGTTGATTTTCCAGCGTCAAGCGAAGAAGCGCGACGATTCGGAGAACCACTTCGTCGGCGTGATCGCATGATGGAGCTGAAATCTGGATAGGATTGTGTCGATGACGCCGTCCACCGCCATGTTCAATGCCATGAAAGGCCGGACTTTGCCGCTTCACCAGCAGGCCAGCGATCAGGGCGCGACGCGAACGCTCACGGCGGCCCTTGTGCGGGGGGATGCGGGTGCTCTGGACACGCTCTACCGGGCGTGGTTCGACCGCATGGTTGGGCTGGCGGCGCGGGCGACGGGGCGGGATGAGGCGTTTTGTCTTGATGCTGTGCAGGACGCATTTCTCAGGGTGATTCGCTCGCCGCGAGCGATCGAGACGGAGGCGGAGCTTGCGGCGTGGCTTCGGCGGTGCGTGCTGTCGGCGGCGATTGATCGGCTTCGGCGGGAAGCACGGGCGGGCGGACGCGAGCGGCGGGCGGCGATGCCGGGACAGGATGGCGGCGTCGATCAATCGGTGCGGGCGGCGGAACGGCTCTCGTGGATCGCGGCTCGGCTGCGGGAGATGGGCGACGCGGACCGCGAGCTTGTGCAGCTGCGGTACGCGGTGGAGCGGACGCTGGCGGAGGTTGCCCGCGTGCGCGGGACGACGTCGGGGCTTGTACACGGGCGGCTACGCAGGCTGATGGCGGCCCTTCGGTCGGCGGCGGGAGGATGTGTGCCATGAACGAACAGACGCTTGATTTTGAGCTGGCAACCGCGATGCTTTCGCCGATGGGGCGGCAGAGGCGCGAGGAGATGCTCGTGTCGCTACAGCGGATGAGGGCGGGTCGGCGTGTGAGGCGGGCTCTCGTGCGAACGTCGGTTGCGATTGCGGCTGTGGCGGTGGCTGTTGTGCTGGGGCTTTGGCGGCCAGCTGTGGTTGTCGCTCCGGTGCCGGAGGTGGCGCAGTATGTGGCAGAGGTGCCAGCGTGTGTGATTCGGCTGGTGGGTGGGGAGCCCTCGCAGGTTCGGATCATCACGGATGACGGGCCGAGGCTTATCCGGGTGCTGACGGACGATGAGCTGTTGGCGGCGCTGCGTGAGGCGGGGCGGCCCGATGGGATCGCGATTGTGGGTGGGAGGTTTATGTTGGCGTCACGGATTGGGAGCTGAAGATCCGCTTGGGAGAAGCGGACTACCAAGAAGCCCACTTCGGAGAAGTGGGCGACGAAGACCGGCACGGAGTGACGGGCCACTGGGAGACCCGGTTCGGAGAACCGGGCCACCAAAGGCAGGCCACCAACGACCAGGGCCACCAACGGTGGTCCATTTATTTCGCTGGCATGAGTTCGATGAGGCCGCAGTCGATGTATTGGCCTCCCTGGGTCTGGTGGCAGTGTATGGCGATGGTGTTTGCGCCGACTTTGAGCAGCGTGCGGGCTTTGTCGTCGAGTGGCATCATCTGGTAGCTTGACGAGTAGCCTTTGAGTGACGTGGCAAGCACGCCGTTGATGTAGACCTCGGCGTCTTCATCGTGGTGGATTGAGAGGGCGGGCGAGGCGGGCACGCTTTGGAGTGTGAAGGTGCGGCGGATGAAGAGGTCATCGGTTTTCCATTCGGTGGCGATGATCGCGCCGGGTGTGCCGGCGGTGCCGAAGCCGGCCTTGCCGACCTTCCAAGACGAATCGTCGAAGCCGGGCATGAACCAGCGGGTGCCGTCTTGTGAGGGCGGGGCGGTGGTGTAGTGCCAATCGCCCGCGCCGCCGGGCTGGCCCGCGCGGGAGATGACGACCTTGGTGACGGGCGGGGGTTCGTAGAGGTGCTTGGCGGCGGCGGCGGCTTTGGCCGGGTCGATCTTCCAGACCTCACGGTCGTAGGTGAGCCAGCCGTTGCACTCGATTTCGACGTCGGTGGTTTGGGTGTAGACGGCGGCACAGAGGCCGTCGGCGATGAGCGGCGGGATCTGGCGGAGGAGGGCGACGTAGGCGTCGGTGACTTCGTCGTTGCTCTTGAAGCTGACGTAGCCCCAGTTGTTTTTGGTGGTCCAGGTGTGGCCTTCGAGGAGGAGGCCCAGGCCGCCGAACTCGCCCAGGACGACGGCGCGGTCTTTCTGGAGCGGGGCGGTTGCGGGTGCGGGATAGGCGTGGATGTCGATGACGGAGCCGTTGCCGGTGTCGGTCCAGCCGCTGGCGCAGTCGACGAGGCGTGAGGGATCCCACTCCTGGACCTTGTCGACGATGCCCTTGGACCAAGCGAGATCGTTCTGGCCCCAGCCCTCGTTCCAAGGAACCCACATCACGATCGAGGGGTGGCTTCGGTTGGCATCGATGATGCGGCCCGCCTCGGTCGTGAAGTTGTTCTTCCACTCTTCTGATTGCGCGGGCTGAAGGTGGTTCTCGTCGCCGGGCTTGCCCTTGGCGTTGTTGAAGAAGGGGCTTGGTATGTCCTGCCAGACCATGAGGCCGAGTTTGTCGCAGAGGTAGTAGAAGCGTTCGGACTCGACCTTCACGTGCTTGCGGAGCATGTTGCAGCCCATTTGCTTGGCGGCGTCGATGTCGAACTGCATGGCGGCCTCGGTTGGAGGCGTGTAGAGCCCGTCGGGCCAGAATCCCTGGTCGAGCGGGCCGAACATGAAGGTCGGTTTGCCGTTGAGCATGAGGCGGTTGATGCCGCTGGCGTCCTTGCCGAGCTTGATGTCACGGAAGGCGAAGTAGCTGCGAACCATGTCGAGCGTCTTGCCGTGATGAGATTTCGTCAATCGCAGGCTGTAGAGGACCGGGGTGGCCGGCGTCCACGCCTTTGGGTTGACGATCACGAGGCTAGTCAGGCCATCCTTATCGCTCGATTCCACCTTCGCGATGACGGTATCTCCATCAAGCACCTCGATCAGGTTTGTCGGATGGTCATTTGTGACAAAGTTTCGAGACCCGCGGTTTTCGGCTTGATAGTTGATGGAAACCACACCGGTATCTGGATTGCCGGTCGTCACGATCGCGTGGTATCGTCTTTCGTTCACGGGTTCCACCCACACCGATTGCCAGATGCCAGACGTGGGCGTGTACCAAATGCTGTGGGGCTCGCTCCACTGTTTGCCGCGGGGCTGGCCGCCCGCGTCGGTGGGGTCCTGCACCTTGACGGTGATCTGGTTCTCGCCTTCCTTCAATGCGGCGGTGATGTCGAAGGAGAAGGGGTCGTAGCCGCCCTTGTGTTCGCCGATGGGCTTGCCGTTGACGACGACCGTGGCGTGCCAATCGACCGCGCCGAAGTGGAGCAGGACGTTCTGACCTTTCCAATCCGTCGGGACTGAGAACGTGCGATGGTAGAGAAGCGTCTGATTCGCGCCGACCATTTTGCCGACGCCCGAGAGGGCCGACTCTATGGGGTAGGGGACGAGGATTTGGCCCTGCCACGCCGGCGCGGCGTTGGGATTGGAGTTGGGCTTGGTGTCGGTGAGGGTGTAGTCCCAGAGGCCGTTGAGGTTCTGCCACTTCTCGCGGACCATGGTGGGGCGTGGGTACTGGGGCCACGGGGCTTTGGGGTCCACGTCCTTGGCCCAGCGGGACATGATGTGGCCGGGGACGGGTTTCCATGTGGGGGAGGGTTTGGCGGGCGGCTGGGTGTGCGCGGCGGTGGCGGAGAGGATTGAGAGGGCGGCGAGCGTGGAGCGGAACATGCGGCGTACTCCTGTGGGCGATTGAGAATAGGCGATTTTGGAGTTGGGTGGGCTGGGCGGCGACGAGGGTATCATCGAGACTTGCACTGGAGGAACGGATGTCACAGGCGATTACTTTGGACCGGCTCGCACATCTTCAGGCACTGGCGGCGCGGTATCACACGGCGGAAGCGGCGATCACCGAGGCGTCGGTGCTTCGGGCCACGCTCACTTTGCCCAAGGGGCTCGTCCACGTCGTGTCGGACATTCATGGGGAGGACGCGAAGCTGCGGCATGTGATCAACAACGCGTCGGGTGCGTTGCGGCAGCTTGTGGATGAGATCACGGGGGGAAGGCTGGACGCGGCTGAGCGGGCGCGGTTTCTAGCGGTGCTGTACTATCCGCGCGAGGCGCTCAATCTGTATTCGCGGGACATTGTGGCGAGCGGGAAGAGGCAGGAGTGGGCGTTTCAGACGCTCTCGATGCAGTTTGAGATCGTGCGGCATCTGCGGCGGGTGCATCGGCGCGAGCACTTCGAGCGGCTTATTCCAAGGGCGTACCGCGAGCTGTTCATTGAGCTGGGGACGGGCGAGAGGCCTGAGTACATCAAGGAGATGCTCGCGGAGCTGGCGCGGTACGACCGCGACTGGGGTGCGGTGCGGGCGGCGGCGCGGCTTATCCGCAACATGACGTGCGATGAGCTTTTGGTGATTGGTGATTTGGGGGATCGCGGGCCCAGGATTGACCGCGTGATCGAGACGCTCATGCGGCAGCCCGAGTGCAATGTGCTGTGGGGGAATCACGACATGATCTGGATCGGGGCGAGTTTGGGTCATGAGGCGTGCTTGCTGACGACGCTGCGGTTCAGTCTGCGGTATCGGCGTCTTTCGCAGCTTGAGGAGGGGTATGGCGTCATCATGGCGCCGATCGAGAAGCTCGTGCGCGAGGTGTACGCCGACGACCCGGCGGAGAAGTTCATCCCCAAGGGCGAGGGGTTTCGTGACACGGTGACGGTGGCGCGGATGCAGAAGGCCATCACGATCATGCAGCTCAAGAGCGAGGGGCGGGCGATCGAGCGGCACCCAGAGTGGAACCTGGACCATCGGCGGCTGTTGCACAGGATCGCGTTTGAGAGCGGGAGGGCGGTGACCGTTGAGATCGAAGGCAGGGTGTATCCGCTGCAGGATCAGAACTTTCCGACGATCGACCCGCAGGATCCGTATGCGTACTCGGCGGAGGAGCAGGCGTGTGTCGATCGGCTCAGGGAGTCGTTCACGCGGTCGATGAGGCTTCGGCAGCACATGGACTGGATCGTGCGGCGCGGCGGAATGTGGGCGACGCGCGACGAGGTGCTCCTGTTCCACGCGTGCGTGCCGGTGGACAAGAGCGGGACGCCGGTGACATTGCGGGTGGACGGACGCGATCTTTCTGGTCGGGAGTTGATGGACGCACTGGGTTCGGTGGTTCGGCGTGCGATGCGGAAGAAGTGGTTCGGGCTCGACAACGACGGTGACTGGCTTTGGTATTTGTGGGGCGGGCCCTTGAGCCCGCTCTTTGGAAAGGACAAGATCGCGACGTTCGAGACGTCGTTCATCTCCGACAAGGATGCGCAGAAGGAGCGGAAGGATCCGTACTTCGAGCTCATCAACGACGCGGAGTTTGTGAAGAGGATCGGGCGGCTCTTTGGTTGCGGCGACGACGTGCTGATTGTGAACGGGCATGTGCCGGTGAAGGTGGAGAAGGGCGAGCAGCCGATCAAGAAGGGCGGGAATGCGGTGACGATCGACGGGGCGTTCAGCGAGGCGTATGGGGATCGCGGGTACACGCTGGTGCTGAGGCCGACGGGGATCGATCTGGCGGAGCTTGCGCCGTTTCGCGGTGTGGAGCAGGCGGTGGTTTCGGGCGCGGACATTGTGCCAAAGATGACAAATGTGAGGACGTTTGAGAGGCCGCGGACAAATCGTGAGAGCGATGAGGGGCGACGGGTACTTGGGATGATCGGGGATTTGGAGCTCTTGGTGAAGGCGTTTCAGGAGGGGCTGGTGCCCGAAGAGCACCGGACATGATGCCAGGCGTCGCGAATGTGCGTGTGTGAGCGGTTACCTACGGTTATCGGAAGCGGCCCCCAAGGCGTGGGGCTGCGTGGCAGTACAAAGGAGCGACGATGAACAGCAAGCTTTTGGGAATGATTCTGGTGGCGGGTGCGATGGTGGTGGGCGGCTGCGACAAGAAGGATGACAAGAAGCCGGTGACGCCAGCGCCGAAGTCGGATGCGGGCAAGGGAGTGATGGACGGGGCGAAGGAAGCGGCCAAGAGCGTGGCGGACGGGGCGAAGGACGCGGCCAAGAGCGTGGCGGACGCGGCGGTGGCGATGCGTGACAAGGCTGTGGACGCGATGAAACCGGCGGTGGAGAAGGCCAAGGCGTCGCTGGACGACCTGACGAAACAAGCGGACGGCTTGGTGGAGCCCAAGAAGTCGATGGCGGCGGGGGTGGTTGACGGTGCGAAGAAGGCGTACTCGGACCTGACGGGCAAGGTGGATGCGATGAAGGGCGCCTCGGCCGACGGCTGGGAGAAGGCCAAGGAGGCGGCGGAGGGCGCGCTGAAGGCGTTCAACGACGCGGTGGAGAAGGCGATGGGGGCGTTGAAGTAATCAGACGCGGGTGATTCGACGATAACGAAGCAAAGTACGCTGGCGAGGGCCAGCGTTTTTCTTGCGCAGCGTTTTCATTGGATGTAACGGTTTCACGTCAAGACTGGGCGTGCGGCTCGAAAAACATCAAGATGCGGGGTGAGTGGCGCGCGAGAAGTGGTCGATGATACAGGGCTGTTGGAGAGAGCGATCGCTGGTGTTCTGGAAAAACAGGGAATCCCGTACATGGCAGGAAGTTCCAATCTAGAGTGTGTGCTTGGTTGTTCGACGTTGCCGACGCTGCCGGGTGTGGCGATGCAGGTGTTGGACCTGACACGAGATCCGAATGTCACGATTGTGAAGCTGGCGAAGCTTGTGCAGAGCGATCCGTCGCTCTCGGTGAAGATATTGAAGACGGTGAACTCGAGTTTCTTCGGGCTGTCGCAGCCCTGCTCGAAGATCGATCGCGCGCTGTCGCTCCTTGGGCTCAACACGATCAAGTCGCTGGTGCTGGGGTTCACGCTTGTGGAGGGGACAAAGGGCGTGGATGGGGAGTCGGGGCTGGACCTTTCGGCCCACTGGCGGCGGGCGGTGTATTCGGCGTCGGCGGCGCGGTACATTGCGATGGAGTCCAAGCGGTGCGATCCTGACGAGGCGTTCACGGCGGCGATGCTGCAGGATATCGGGATGCTTGCGTCGATCGTGGCGATGCCGGCGCAGTATGGACCACTCCTGACATCGCATGGCGGGAATCACGACGGGTTGCCGGCGGTGGAGCGGGTGGAACTGGGATTCGACCACGCGGAGGTGGGGGCGGCGCTGGCGAAGAAATGGAATCTGCCTGAGTCGTATGTGGGAGCGATCGCGCACCATCATCATCCCGCGGAGGCTCCTGTTGAGATGCGGCCACTGGTGGAGGTGGTGTGGCTTGGGATGCTGGTGGCGGAGGCGATGAGCGAGACGGACGGGGGCGGGACCGATGCGCGGTTTCTTGTGACGGCGAGCGAGTGGCTCAAGGTCGAGCCCGACAAGCTGGGGCCGGTGTTCAAGAAGATCGCCGACGGGGGGATGGAGCTGGCCAAGGCGTTCGAGCGGGACGTGGGCGCGAGGCCCAACATCGCTACGATCATGTCGCAGGCGAGCGAGCAGCTGATCAGCGCGCAGATCAGCGCGCAGACGAACCTGGATCAGCTCTCGCGGGCAAACGTGGATCTGGCGAAGCAGGCGACGACCGATGGGCTGACGGGTGCGCTCAATCGCAAGGCGATGGAGGACGAGTATCCGGCGATGCACGCCAAGGCGTTGTCGGCGGGCGAGCCGATGGCGGTGTTGTTCATGGACGGGGACAAGTTCAAGTCGGTGAACGACACGCACGGGCATCCTGCGGGCGACGCGGTGCTTGTGGAGCTGGCGAGGCGTGCGCGGGTGACGGTGGAGCGTGCGACGGCGGGGGCGGGCCGTGTGTATCGGTACGGCGGCGAGGAGTTTACGATGGTGCTGCCGGGCGCGGGGAAGGACCGGGCAAGGCAGGTGGCCGAGGAGGTGCGTGCGGCGATGGAAGCGGAGGCTTTCGATCTCTCGAAGGTGGCGGGAGCGGCGAAAGCACTTCGGGTGACGGTGAGCATCGGGTATGCGGCGAACGAGCGCGGCGAAGGTGCGCCGTTGTCGCACGGGGCGATGCTGAAGGCGGCCGACGAGGGTGTGTATCAGGCCAAGCAGGATGGGCGCAACTGTGTGCGCACGGTGCAGAGGGGCGCGGGCAGTGCGGGTGGTGTTGGGGCGATGGGGGCGGCAGCAGCGGCGTCGGTCGGGTCGACGGTGTTGCTGGTTGAAGACGATGCGTTGTCGGCGAGGTTGATCCAGGCTGCGCTGATAAAGGCGGGTGCGGGGCAGGTGCTGTGGGCGTCGCGTGTGGATGAGGCGAGTGCTCACCTTGCGTCTGGGGCGGCGATCGGTGCGGTGGTGTGCGATTACGCGATCGGGAGTCAGACGGCGCTGGACGTGATGAGCGTGGCAAGGGCGTTGCCGCGACGGATGGGCGTGCCGTTGGTGGTGACGACGAGCAGCGAGGACGCGAGCGTGCGTGCGAGGTGTCTGGCGGCGGGCGCGGCGGGGTATTCGACCAAGGCGGAGATGTGCGCCGACCTTTCGGGGTGGTGCAAGAAGTTGATGGCCGAGCACGCGAACCGCCGGGCGGCATGAGCAAGCGCGACTGAGAAAGTTTCCATGAGTCCTGCGGGCGGCGAATGCCGCTCGCGGGCTTTGTCTATTGTTGTGCGTGGGCATCGGCGAGTCGCCGGGCGATGGACGATTGGAGGTTTCATGCCGTCATTTGATGTGGTGTCGAAGCTGAACTGGGCCGAACTGGACAACGCGCTGAACAACACGAAGAAGGCGATCATGACGCGGTTTGATTTCCGCGGGTTGACCGCGGAGATCACGATCAATCAGAAGGATAAGAAGATGCACATCTTCACCGAGGACCGCACGAAGCAGGAGGCGATCCGGGAGATGTTCGAGTCGGCGGCGGTGAAGCGGGGCCTGTCGCTCAAGAGCTTTGACTGGCAGGAACCCGAGGTGGGGGCGGTGGGGAAGATGAAGCGGGACATCAAGATCCGCGAGGGGCTTGAGCAGGAGATGGCCAAGCAGATATCCAGGATTATCAAGGACAGCAAGATCAAGGTGCAGCCGTCGATCCAGGGGGAAGAGGTGCGGGTGACGGGCAAGCAGATCGACGATCTGCGGGTGGTGATGAAGCTGCTGACGGACTCGAAGCTGGACGTGCCGTTGCAGTTTGTGAACATCAAGAGCTGAGGTGGATGATGAGCAAGGGCGCGATGCGACGGGTGGTGCTGATCGGCGGCACGATGATGGCGGCGATGGTGTGGGCGGTGCAGCCTCCGGCTGAGCCTGGGGCGGGGCATGACGCGGACCGGGCGACGATCAAGCCGGGGCCCGTGGGCATTTCGGCCGAGCACACGCTGCTCGGTGAGCTAGCGGGGAAATACGACGCGAAGATCACGGCGTGGGCGTCGGCGGACGCGAAGCCCGTGGAGTTTGCGGGCGGCGTGGTTCGGCAGTCGATCCTGGGGGGAAGGTTTTTGCAGGAGCAACTGGACGCTTCGGGTGCGCCGACGGCGTTTGCGCTCACGACGACGCTGGGGTTCAATCCGGGCGCGAAGCAGGGCGGGCGGTTTGAACTGTCGAGGCTGAGCTCGGCGGCGAGCCCGATGATTGTGGAGCGGGGGGAGTTTGACTCGGCGAATAAGGTTTTCACGTTCACCGGCGAGTACTCGACGCTGGGGCTGCTCGTGAAATCGCGGACGGTGCTGCGGCTGGAATCCAACGAGAATCAGACGCTGGAGGTCTTCGTCGCGTTCGCCGGGACGGGCGCGGAGACGGCGGGGGTGAGCGTGCCGGAGTTCAAGGCGTACTCGGTGGAGTACACGCGGCGCAGGTGACCGTCTGCTATTTCTCGCTTGGACGCCAGAGGGCTCGTGTGGGCGGGCTGAGGTGCTTGCGGCGGAGGAGCGTGCGGGTGGGCACCCATCGCAGCTGGTCGTACTCCCATGACCGGTCCGATGTTTTGTCGTAGCGCTCGCACCACACGCAGCTGTAACACAGATCGAGGCTTGACGCGACGGGATCGCGGACGATGCACGCGAGATTCATCGGAAGCACGATCCCCAGATTGCGCAGCTCCTCGTCGGCCTCGCGGTGAAGCGGCTCGTAAAGCTCCTGCACGCTGAGTGTGATCGAGCCCGAGCGTCGCGGGGGCTCGATGGTGCCGCGGGGGGCGGTCTCCCAGAGCCCGCCATAGATCCGCACGTTTGCGGAGCGTTTGCCGATGAGAACCTCATCGCGTCCGGCACGTGCGCGAATGATGATGCCTGTCACGCCCATGGCTTCGATGGGCTCGCCCACGACTCTCGCGGTGACGAACCGCTTGTACGATTCGCGGCGACACTCGATTCGCGCGCTCGCCAGGTCGACTGAATTGACGGCGAGGATCGGGCCGTCATGAAGGCGCGGGTTCGCGGCGCACATCTTTCGCCAGAGCGCCTCGGCCGCCCGACTCGCGGCGGGCGGTTTGCCCCGGGCGACGCCGATGCGTGTCGCCGGGGTCTGCGGCCAGGGCGTCACGGTGATGTCGGCGGCGGGATCGTTCGCGCGTGGCATCGCTTTCAACCCATCATCTGGTCGAGGCCGGGGATTTCCGGGAGGCCCAAGACCTTGGCCTCGGATTCCACGGCGGATTTCAGCGCGGCCTGGGCTTTGGCCAGTGCTTCGTTGACCGCGACCGCGATGAGATTGCCAGCCAGCTCGCGCGTGCGGTCGTCGGTGGCGATTCCGGCGGCAAGGGGCGGCGAGAGCGTAATCTCGACGACTCTCATCTGACCCGTGACGATGGCCCGCACCGCGCCGCCGCCGGCGGAGCCTTCGAGGCGTGCCTGGGCGGAGCGTTCCTTGACACGGTCGAAGGCGTCGCGGATTTTATCTTTATCTTTCATGAGCGAGGTGATCGCTCCGAGGGCTTTGAGCTTGTCGAACATGGGTTTCCTTGGTGGCACGGGGTACAAGCCCGTGCTTGTGGTGTTGGTTCGGGTCGCCTCTCAGGGCGACTTTGATCGTGGATGAATGGCGACAATGCGGGCGCCGAGCTGCTCGACGGCCTGCCGCACGAGCGGGTGGTCGGCGGCGGGTGCGCGTGCGGGCTGTTGTTCGGCGGGAGGAGGTTCGTGGGCACGCAGCGCGATTCGGACGGGCCTGCCGGTGACGCGCTCGAAGAGCTGTTCGAGGTCGGAGGTCTTGCTTTGGGCGGCGGCGACGATGGACGCGGGGCCCGAGAGGGTTGCGTTGCCGGCGGTGAGCTGATCGAGCGCGAGGTCGGTGAGCATCGCGACGAGATAGCGCGAAGTGGAAGCGGATTCTCGGACGGCGAGCCACACGCTGGTGGCGTCGGTGAGCAGGACAATGGGGGCGGGGTGCGGAATGGGCGCGGGTGCCGGTGTGTGCGTCTGCGGGCGCGTGTGGGTTGGTGCGTTGGTTGTGGTATGCGTTGGTGGATGCGCCGGGGTGCTGGCCTTGTCGGGGGCCGGGACCGGCGTCAGGATTTTTTTGCCGGAGCACTCCCGACGGGCAGGCCCGCGACTCCTCCGCCTCCCCTGCCGGTGATGATCGCGGTGACGTCGGCGAGTTTTTCGGTGAGGGCGAGGCGGACGACGACGGCGTCGAGCAGTGCCCTGGGGTTGCTGCTGTTCTTGGTCGATCGCAGCACGCTCTCGCACAGGGCGATCATGTGGACGAGTCCGGCGGCGTCGAAGCGGGCGGCACGGGCGATTTCCTGTTCGCGCGTGGCGGCGGCAAGCTCGACGAGGTGGGTTGTGGGGCCACACGCGGCGAGGATCATCAGGTCGCGGAGTTTTTCGACGAGGGTTTCGAGGAGCTGGTCGGGGGAGATGCCGCCGGCGAGGAGCTCATCGGTCCTTTCAAGTCCTGTCTTGGCGTCGCCGCTGGCGAGGGCGTCGATGAGCGAGGCGATGAGATCGTTTGGCGGGAGCCCGAGCAATTCTTCGAGGAGTTTGGAGGTGAGTATCTTCTCGCCGCTGGCGATGACGCGGTCGAGGAGCGAGAGGGCGTCTCGCATGGAGCCCGCGCCGAGCTTGGCGACTTGGAAGAGCAGGTCGGGCTCGGCGGCGATGCCTTCCTTTTTCACGACGGCCTTGAGGTGTTCGGCGATGGTGGGCGTGGGGATGTTGCGAAAATCGAACCGCTGGCAGCGGCTTTGGATCGTGGGCAGGACTTTCTGCGGGTCGGTGGTGCAGAGGATGAACTTGACGTACTCGGGGGGCTCTTCCATGGTCTTGAGCAGCGCGTTGAACGCGGCGGTCGAGAGCATGTGGACCTCGTCGATGATGAAGATCTTGTACTTGCCGCGGAGGGGGCGGTAGGCCGCGTTCTCCATGAGGGTGTGGGCGTCCTCAACTTTGTTGTTGCTCGCGCCGTCGATTTCGATGACGTCAGTGTCCTTGCCGGCCATGATCTGGGCGTCGATGTCGGGGGTGCCGCCGTTGAGGGCCTTGGCAAAAATGCGGGCCATGGAGGTCTTGCCGACGCCGCGGGTGCCGCAGAAGAGGTAGGCATGTGCGACGCGGCCCGAGTCGATGGCGTTTTTGAGGGTGCGGGCGATGGCTTCCTGGCCGATGACCTCGTCAAAGCCCTGGGAGCGGTATCTGCGTGCGAGAACGGTGTAGGACATGGGCGATTCTACGCTGGGTGGGGAAGGGCCCATCTAGGCAGGCAGTCGGCCGGTTCTTTTGATTTGGATTTTGTTTAGGGGATAAAAGCCGTACGGGAGAGCTTCGAGTTCATCGAGTTCCAAGATTTTGCTCGACAGGCACGGGCATTCATGTATTCTGAGGGCTGTGCGGCAATTTATGGGATTTGCGGACCCGGCGCGCAAGGTGGCGTGTGTGGCGACGAAAGCAGCGTGAGCGGAACATCCGCAGACTCCGGCATCCGCGGCCGGGGAATGTCTGCGGGACCGCGCGGGGACACGATCCCCAAGGAGTTTCGATGAAGCTGTCCATCGGTTCGATGTCCACCCTCGGTGTGTCTGCCATTTCGATCCTTGCCGCGTCTGGACTCCCCGGCGTTGCCGGTGCCCAGACGATTGCCTATGAGGGGTTCAACTACACCTCGCCGGCCTCGCTGCTTGGTCAGAATGGTGGCACGGGGTTCTCAACTGCGTGGCAGTCTGCGGGCTACGGCTCGTGGGCGGTAGACGCTACGGACTCGCTCTACATCAAGAACAGTCTGAGGCTGCTGACTTCAGGAGGCCGCTCCCTGTCGTCGCTGGGCGGCTATCAGCGAACCATGACGCTGGGGTCGCCCATCGGCAACACACCGGGCTCGGTGTGGATCGCGTTTGTCGCGCAGCACAGCACGGGCTCGACCTCCGGGTCGTGGCTGGGCGTCACGCTGCCTTGCTCGGGCTCGGCCAATCCATCGCTGTTCCTGGGCAAGCCCTTTGGGCAGCCCAACTGGGGCAGCGACGCGGGCCTGGGCGGCACGATTCGGCAGACAACCACGTCGTGCAAGACGCAGGCACTGATCGTTGCGCGAATCGATACGCGAGCCGGGGCGGATGATGTGCATGTGTGGATCAATCCCGACCTGAGCGGCACGCCCAGCGACGCGAGCGCGGACCTTTCGCTCCTGGCGTATGGCGATTTCGCCGGCATCACCAAACTGCTGGTTGAGACGGGCACACCGGTGCCGTTTGCGACCAGCGGAGTCATCGACGAGATTCGCGTCGGGCACGCGTTCGCGGAAGTTGCCCCGGTCAAGCCCGGCGTGATCCTCAACGGGTTTGAGGCGGTGGGCGTGGGCGGCGCTGTCATCGGCCCGGTGACCGCCGATCGCCGCCTGCCGGTACACAACCTGGGAAGTTCCGGCAATGATGGCGTCGAGATCAAGCTTCGTTCGGTCTCCGGCGCTGGCGTGGTGATCAACAGCACCGGAACTCCCAACGCGCCCGGCGCGACCCTGAGGACGAAGTATAAAGGCTGGGACGGGACCATCAAGGGGCGTTGCACGAGCGTCACCAACGCCGATGGCTCGATGACCAGCACGTTCGACTACACCAGCATGGGCGCGACCGCCGTCAACATCGTCAAGCTCGATGAGCACGGGGTCGAAGTCTACAACGTCACCACAGCGGGACCGCTGGGCACCGTTCTGATGCCCCCGCCCTGTCCCGCCGGTTCGCAGTGGAGCTGGCCAAAGTGGTACGACCTGTGGTACGGCGGCACGCACTACCTCGGCATGTTCTGCAATGACCCGATCAACCCCATCGGCAGGGTCCAAGTCACGCCCGAGTTCCCGCCTGGGACCAACCCAGACACCTCGGTCGCGTCGATGATCATCACGGGCTCGGGAATGGGCGAGTTTGACATCTCCGAGCCCACGGGCGCGTTCCAAGGTGCGGCAGTGACGGGGCTGGGCGATGTGCTCCTGCGCGAGGATTGCGATGATGGTTCGGATTGCACCGACGCCGCCCGGCGGCGTTACCACGGGGGCAACCTTGGCAGCTCGGGCCAGGACGGCGTCGAGGTGAAGTTCCGCACCGCGCCGCCTTCCACCTCCGGCACGTTCACCATGGGTGATGTCTTGAACAGCGATGGCGAGGGCCTGGTGGTGTGTCGATACCTGTTCGGCCTCAGCGGCTCCTCACTGAATGTCACTGGCGGCGGTGGGGGCGGTGGGGGCGGGTTGGTCACGCCCGACTTCTCCGCTGTCGGCTCGACCGAGTACATGGTCACCGGCTATCTCAACGGGGTCATCGTCCATGAGGAAATCCTGCCCAACGGCACCGGGGTCACGCTCGAGACGGACCAGATCATCTGCGGCCCGGGCAACGTGATCGTCTGGGGCTGGGTCACCATGTACGTCTACTGCCAGCCGTACCCCTTTTGCGGCGGCTCATGGCAGACCTTCTGGGGTATCGTCGGCTGCATGAGCCTTCGTACCGGCGCGACCGGGCCCTACCACATGGACAGCGTCAGGTTCTCCCCCGTCAACCCCGTCGTCATCAGCGGATCGTCCGGGATCGCCAGCGTTTCGATCACCGGCCGCAATACCCCCCCGATCGTGCTCACGGGCGTCTCGTCCACCGACACCATCCCCTGCCCCGCCGACTTCAACGGCGACGGCGCGGTGGACTTCTTCGACTACGACGACTTCGTGAACTGTTTCGAGGGCCACGCCTGTCCTGAGAATCGCACCGCCGACTTCAACAGCGACACCGCAGTGGACTTCTTCGACTACGACGACTTTGTGCACGCCTTCGAGACGCCCTGCTGAGGGAAAGGCACCAGTCATTGGGCACTAGGAACTAGGAAAGACAACAAAGGCCACGCACACACAAGGCCGGCGACCCGCGAGGGTTGCCGGCCTGTTTCATGTGTTGATGGTCACGACGATGCTTGCAAAGCACAAAGCACAAAGCACAAAGCACAAAGCGGCAAAGCACAAATGAAGGCAGGGAAACCAACGCAATGAGGCCGGGATCAACCTTGACACCGGGTCCGCTTGCTTCCTTGTCATCATTTGTGCTGTGCTTTACCGCTTTGTGCGTTTGCGAGCTGTGCTTTGCGAGGCATGACACGGGCCACGCTGGCTGGGGTGGGGGGTGAGGTGGCCCGGTTCTCCGAACTGGGTCTCTGTGTGAGCAAATTGGCCTTGGCAAAGCCGAGTCGCTGGTGTACACTGGCGAATCGGCCCATGCGAGTCCAAGCTTCAATTCAGAGCCCATCCATGCATCGCACGAGTGCTCGAACCTTCACCGCCCACGAGAGTGCCCGGCGCGCAGCCGTTCTAGGACCAACGACTACGCCCGATCGACGCACATGGAAGACCTACGCGGCTGCTTGGAAGACCTATGCGGCCGCTTGGGGAACCTGTGTTGGCACTTGGGGAGCCCAAGCGAGCGTTTGGAAGGCCAATGTGGGCATGTGGATCATCCAAGTTGGCGGATTGGGAACCCAAGCGACCGCGTGGATGGCTCGCGTCGTCACATCGGGGAACCGACCGCCGGGGATGCGACCGGGCATGCTGCGGTGTTGGAGCGGGTGGGGGACGCTGGCAACGATTCTCATGGCGGCGTCATCTGCGCACGCCCAGTGCTTCGCCCCGGCGGTCAACTACGCCGCGGGCAGCGGCCCGACCTCCGTCGCGGTGGGCGACTTCAACGCCGACGGCCGGCTTGACTTGGCCGTGGCGAACTACGGCAACAACGTCGCCATCCTGCTGGGCAACGTGGGCGGCACGTTCCAGGCGGCGGTCAACTACGGCGTGGGCAACGTCCCGGTTTCCCTCGCGGTGGGCGACTTCAACGCCGACGGCAGGCCCGACCTGGCCGTAGTGAACCAAGACAGCAACAACGTCTCCATCCTGCTGGGCAACGCCAACGGCACATTTCAGGGGGCGGTCAACTACGGCGTGGGCTCATACCCGTCCTCGGTCGCGGTGGGCGACTTCAACGCCGACGGCAAGCCCGACCTCGCCGTGGTGAATGCTGACAACAACGTCGCGATCCTGCTGGGCAATGTTGGGGGGGGCGGCACATTCCAGAGGGCGGTCTACTACGCCAGCGGTTACGGCTCGTTCTCCGTGGCCGTGGGGGACTTCAACGGCGACGGCAGGCCCGACCTTGCCGTGGTGAACACCCTCGGCAACAACGTCTCCATCCTGCTGGGCAACGTTGGGGCGGGCAGCACATTCCAGGGGGCGGTCTACTACGCCGCGGGCGTATACCCGAACTTCGTCGGGGTGGGCGACTTCAACGGCGACGGCCGGCCCGACCTGGCCGTGACATACAACGGTGGTCTTAGCAGCGGCGTCACCATTCTGCTGGGCAACTCCGACGGCACGTTCCAGGGGAACGTCGCCTACTATGTGGGTAACGACTACGCGTCCTCCGTCGCGGTGGGCGACTTTAACGCCGACGGCTGGCCAGACGTCGCCGTGGCGAACGATTACGACAACGTCTCCATCCTGCTGGGCAACGCCAACGGTACGTTCCAGGAGGCGAGCATCTACGCCGTGGGCCCCAACCCGCACTCCGTCGCGGTGGGTGACTTCAACGCCGACGGCCGGCCCGACTTGGTCACGGCGAACCTCGGGAGTAGCAACGTCTCGGTGGTCCTGAGCACGGGCACCGGCTCACGGCCCGCCATCACCCAGCAGCCCGCACCGGTCTCCGTATGCCCCTCCGGCACCGCCACCTTTTCCATCACTGCCTCGGGCACCACGCCCGCGTATCAGTGGCAGTGGCAACCCGTAGGCACCGGTGTCTTATGGGCCGCGCTCAGCGACGGCATCAACGACGACGGCACAACCGCGTTCGATGTCTCCGGGGCCACCACGCCCACCGTCAACATCCGCTCCATCCGGGGCCTAGGCGGCAACTTCCGCTGCATCGTCACCAACGCCTGCGGCAGCGTGAACAGCGATGAGGCCACGCTCACCATCTGCCCCGCCGACTTCAACTGCGACGGTGCGCTCGACTTCTTCGACTACGACGACTTTGTCGCGGCCTTTGAGGCCGGGCAGCCTTCGGCCGATTTCAACAAGGACACTGCGGTTGATTTCTTCGATTACGACGACTTCGTGGTGGCGTTCGAGGCGGGGTGCTGACTGATCGTGTAGCCGTGCAACGCGCTTCAAGAAAGGTATTCAGATGCGATTTTTGACTTTTCTATGTGTCGCCGCAGTGTCGGCAACCGCGGCACATGCCCAGCCGTTTCAGCTCATCGTCACCGTGTCGCCGCCGGGCTCCAACGGCAACTCCGCGAACTGGCAGCCCACGCTGCGGATCGGCGTGAACGGGAGCGGCGGGACGACGTTCGCGCTTCCGAGCATTCCCAACGGGCAGGTGTTTGACCCCGCGGGGGTCGCGTTCCGCTCGGCGTCGGACCTTTTCATCGGGAACCGGCACGGCAACATCCTGGGACTGGGGAGCATCTCACGGTTCGCGCTCTCGCCCGACGGGGCGACCGCCACCCCGGTGCAGAACTTCACCGCGCCGGGAATGATCGGCGTGCACGAGCTGGCGTATGACGCGACGCGCGATCAGCTCTTTGCCGCGGCTGTGAACAACGGGGTGTACCGGTTTCGATTCGACGGCTCTGGTCAGCCGGTGTACGTGAACAACTTTGCGAACGGCCGGCTCGCACGCGGGGTCGTGGTGCATCCCAATGGCGGGTATCTGTACATGACGGCGGCGTCGGGGACGATCTACACATTTGCGCTCACAGGGCAGAACGGGGCGACCGAGATAGCGCCGACGAGCGTGCCCGGCGCGTCGAATCTGCACTTCTTCTGTGTCTCGCCCGACGCGAGGCACCTGTACGCCAGTGACATCGGGTCAAACGTGGTGTTTCGCTTTCGGATGGCGGCCAGCGGCGAGCTGACGCTTGACCAGACGAGTTCTTCGCCCAGCCCCATCGACCTTGCGTTCAGCCCCGACTACACCGAGATGTTCGTGGGGAGCCATTTCCAGGGGAACATCAGCCGCTATCGCACGGTCGATCAGACCGCGTGGACGTTTGCGGGCACGATTGCGACTCCGAGCATGGGCGGGTTTGGGACCTATGTTGCGCCGGGGTGCATCGCGGACTTCAACTTTGACGGGGCGGTTGATTTCTTCGACTACGACGACTTTGTGCGGTGCTTTGAGGGCGGGAATTGCCCCCCGGGCCGCGACCCCGACTTCAACGGCGACAACGCGCTGGACTTCTTCGACTATGACTACTTTGTGAACTTGTTCGAGATCGGCTGTTGAATCGGTTTGTCATTTGACTGTTTGCACCGTCCATCCCACACGCTTTGCTCGCTCCTGGAGATTGCAGATGAAACAGGGCCTCCTTCTCGCGTTCGCCATGGCATCGGTTGCGGAGGCGCAGGTGTTTCGGGTGATGGTGGAGCCGCCGCCGGTGAGTGCGGTCGCGGGCGCGGTGGCGGGGCCAAGGCCGGTGCGTGGCTCGGTCGTCGATCTCGACCCGCAGGCGTTGCGTGCGTTGCTGGATCAGTCACCCATGGAGCTGCGCGACGCGCCGCTGCATTCGTATGGGCTGGAACTCGATCTGCCCGGGCCCGGGGGCGAGTTGGTGCGATGTGTGGTGGCACAGTCGCCTGTGATGGAGGCGGCACTGGCGGCGCGATACCCCGAGATCAGCACGTACATTGTGCAATCGGCGGATCGGACGGCGGTGGGCCGAGTGGAGCTTTCGCCGCGCGGGCTCACGGGGATGCTGCGGACGCCCGCGGGCGTGTGGGTGATCGACCCGTGGCAATCGGCCGACCCCGAGCATGTGATCGCGTACTGGCTCAGGGATCTTCCCGGCGGGGACGACTGGGTGTGTCACACGGGCGAGGGTGGTGGGATCGGTCACGGTTTTGGCGTGCACGAGCTTGAAGGGGTGGAAGGCGACGACGGGCGGGATGGGGGGATCACGGATCGTGCCCTTCAGCCGCTGCGCACGGTGCGGCTTGCGGTCGCGTGCACGGGGGAGTACGGGCAGCACTACAGCGCGATCCAGGGGCACGCGCCCAACGTGGCCGACCCGCTCGCGGCGATCGTGACGGCGGTCTCGCGTGCGAACGTCGCGTATGAATCGGATATCGCGGTGCATTTCAATCTCGTCGCGAACAACGATCAGATCGTGTTCTTCGATCCAAATGGCGATCCGTACGACGCGACGTGCGGCGGTGGGGGCGGGGCAGACTGCTCGGGCAACTTGCTCGGGCCCAACATGGACCTCTTGTCGAGTGTGATCGGGAACGCGAACTTTGACGTGGGGCATGTGCTGACGCGCATCTTCGGCGGGGTCGCGTATCTCCAGGCGGTGTGCCAGAGCTACAAAGGTGGCGCGGTCTCGGGCATGCCCCGTGGGGGCGACGTTGAGGCGTTTGCCTTTCTGGTCATGATCCACGAACTTGGGCATCAGTTTGGGGCAAACCACACCTTCAGCGGCACGCGGGGGCGATGCCAGGGCAACGTCCGTCTCTCGTCGGCGTGGGAGGCTGGCTCAGGCTCATCGCCCATGGCGTATGCGGGCGGGTGCCCTGTCGGTGATGCGCCGCCCAGCGACAACGTCGTGCAGTTCGCCGATCCGTTTTTCCATCACGGGAGCGTGCTGGAGATGCAGAACTTTCTCTCGGCGATCTCGTGCCCGGTGCAGACGGCGACGTCGAACAATCTGCCGGTGATCAATTCCGTGATGGCCAACCTGTCGATCCCGCCCTCGACGCCCTTTGTGCTGACGGCGGCTGCGAGCGACGCGGATGGCGATGCTCTGACGTACTCGTGGGAGCAGTTCGACTCGGGCTTTGCGAGGCCGTTGAGCGGGAGTGGCGCGTTTGACAACGGTGTGGGCTCGCTGTTTCGCATATTCCCCCCCGTGACAAGCTCGCAGCGAACTTTCCCGCGCATGGCGGATGTGCTGTCGGGCGTGGCGACGCCGGGTGAGATGCTGCCGACGGCGACGGGGGCGACGCGGCAATTCCGCGTCATCGTGCGCGACAATCACGCGGGCGTGGGCGGCGTGGCGATCTCGCCGATGGTGAACATCACCATCGCGCCGGGCACGACGGCGTTTGCCGTCACCGCACCGGTGCAGGGCGCGGTGGTGCGGGCTGGAAATCGAACAGTGAAGTGGACGGTGGGCGGGACCAGCGTGGCCCCAGTCTCGTGCTCGACTGTCACGATTCGCCTCTCGACCGACGATGGCGCGACGTTTCCGCAGGTGCTGGGCATGTTTCCCAACAACGGCGCGGCGGTTGTCACGCTGCCGAGCGTGACGGCGGCTGCACGGGTCCGTGTCGAGGGCAACGGCAATATCTTCTTTGCGGTCTCGCGGCCGTTCCTGCTTCGCCCGCTCTGTGCGGCCGACTTCAACAACGACGGCGCAGTCGACTTCTTTGATTACGACGACTTTGTTGCGTGCTTCGAGGGGGCCGGTTGCCCGACGGGCAAGACCGCCGATTTCAACAACGATACCGCGATCGACTTCTTTGATTACGACGACTTTGTGGTCGCATTTGAGGCAGGGTGCTGAATGGCTGGTGGCTCTCCGGCGTGAGATGTGCCCGAATATCACCGTGGATCGTGCGATGTTCGTAGATTACTTGGCAGTCGAACCTATCTTGTGTGATTTGCCGTTGTGTTGTCTTGGCGGACGTGGTATTCTGACTCTGGCAATCGCTCGTAACTGACCGTGGGCGGCTGCGGGCCTTTGTTCGTCCTGTGCGAGCCCAGTTTGGAGCCACTCATGAACCGCTGCCGTTCTCCCCTTGCCGTGTACCTCGCCGCTGGCTCGATGCTCGCCGCGACTTCTGTGTATGGCCAGCAGACGTTTCACACATGGGTTGGGCCGACCAACGGGCCTTGGAACACGTTCACAAACTGGAACACGCTCGATGTTCCTGGATTCGCGGGCGATGTGGCG
>JAYVUC010000146.1:0-9073 GCA_043788295.1 Phycisphaerales bacterium | reverse complement strand
CGCGGATCAAGCGGATGGGGTTTGCGCGTGTGCGGTACCGAGGCCTGCGACGAAACGAGCTGGACTTCGCCCTCAACCTCATCGCCCACAACCTCAGACGAGCCCTGAGCCTCACCAAGACCGCGTGAGCCGGCTCGTGCGAGCTTCATCACCAGCAACCCCACCCCGGCGGCGTGGCAACCGCCAAACTTACGATCCACCCATGGCCCTCACCACCCCAATGCCGCAGAATCATGCACGAGATGCGGGAAATTCAGCGGCCCCTGTAATCGGACGGAAGCGGCCCATCCCGTCCTCGAACCGGATCGGGAGTCGGCTGATCGCCCGGAAGTTTTGGATGTCCAGCTTTCTGACGTGCATAGCGGATCATAGTGGACAACCGGGCCAAGCGTCGCCGACTACGCCGCCACCGTCGCGCTACAAATCTCCGACCACGGCCCCTTCTCGCCGGTGGGTGGCACTGACTTCCTCGCACACGCGTGGTTGACTTCGTGGCGTGCCACTGACCTTGTGCGTGCGGCGCACTCCAGCGGCAAGAGGGAGTACCCCATCGACGCGCGTCTATCACGCCCACATCTGGAAACCGCCACCGTGGATGTTGCCAGATGTGGGCGCGTGCCGATTCTGACGTTCGATCGTTCCCGTCATGGCGTGAGTGTACCAGATCGACAGCCACCCACAAGGTCAAACGACATGTGGACCAGAAGTCCGCGACACCGTGCCCCCAAAGTCACTTCAACTTCCGGGTGCCCTGGAGTGTTGCGATCAAGCGGACCACACGCAGCACCCCGTACCACTGCAACGCGCTCGCTGCCGACGCCGCTTTCAAAGTCATGGTCTACGCCGTCTAGGTGTCAGATCCCACGGGCGCGCCAGGATTTCTGGACTACACAGCACCGAAACTGACCCCGATGGGATTCGAACCCATGTCGCGTCCGTGAAAGGGACGTGTCCTGGACCAGGCTAGACGACGGGGCCCGATAGGAGGCGAGTATAGGGCCTGTACGGGCCTTGGGCGATCCACCCGCACGACGTGTTTGCAGCCTGAGCGTCCTGTGACGACCGTCCGGGTGCAGCCCGCACCCCAGCGTGCCGATGAACTCGCCATGGATACCCACCGGAATCCCAGCGAGATCGCAACGGGCATCGCCTCCCCCCCCGCCGCCGCTCACCCCACACGCTTCGCTCGCGCCCGTGGCCGCAAACGCATGATGCTCCTCGCCTTCGTCACCCTCGTCGTCGTCGGCCAGCAGATCACGCCCGCACGCTCACGCGCCGCCACCCAAACCATCGACACCCCAGGCCTCGAGCTCGGTGCCCTCGCCTCCCGCAGCGTCAAACTCGAAATGACCCTCAAGCGCGGCGTCGTTCGCTACCGCATCCTCGCCGCCGACGGCAAGGTCATCGCACCCGACATGGACGAGGAAACCCTCGCCGCAAAGTTCCCGCTCCTCGACATGCGCAAACTCCACGCCCAGCGCCTCATGCTCGTCGAGCCCCGAGATGATCGATAAACCTCGCCGCAACGAAACTCAAGGCTCGATCTTCACCACACTCATCGGATCCATCAAGAGCTCATACACAAGCGCGACATCGTCCGCCAGCATCCGCACGCACCCCATGCTCTTGCTCTTGCCGATCGAATCCGGCTCAACCGTCCCGTGCAGCCCGAAGCCCTTGTACTTCGACGCGTCCCCCTCGCCCTGAATCCCGATCCAGTGCTCCCCGATCGGGTTCTTCGGGTTGTCTGCCGCAAACTTCTCGCCCGTCACAGGGTTCGTCCAAGGCGGGTCGATCTGCTTGCTCCCGGCCCTGAGCGTGAAATCGCCCGTCGGCGTCTTCTCGCCAAGCCCCACCTTGATCGACCTCACATACACCCAGTCCTCCGGGCTCTTGGGCGCGCCCCAGAACAGATCAAGCCGATACTCCGACTTGTGTACCACCGCATGAAACGGCCCGTGAATCAGCTTCAGCTTCTGCCCCACCTTCAGCTTCGACGAGTCCACCTTGTTCACTCGCTCGATCAGACGCCAGTCCGTCACCAGCGTCCGCTTCGTGGCAATCTTCTGGCAGCCATCCCCCGCCGCCACCGCATACTCCTCCACCATCGGATCGCCCGCGTACACCTTCGCCGAGAAAATCAGATCCTGATTGATCGTCGTCATCTTGCTCCGCAGCGATTCCTGATCCGCCTTCGCCGTCTTGGGGTTCGCAAGGGCCTTGCTGTACGCCGCCCGCGCACCAATCAGATCACTCGCCCGCGCCTTGCGATCGCCTTCACCGATCAACCCCATCATGTCGCCCGTCGATCCCGTCGGCGCGATCGGGTTGCTGGGGGCCGGTGTCGCGGGGCCGCCGGGGCCGCTTCCAGGCGCGGAAGGAGTGCCCCCCGGGCTCGTCACATCGGTCGGCCCGGGCTTGCCCGTATCACCGGGCGCGGGCGTTTGCTTCACCGGCGGATTGGCCTGCGGATTGGAAGGCGGATTGTTCAACGCGGGTGGTGTGACCGGCCCAGGCGTCGGTGAGCTCGGCGGTGCGTTGACATTGGGACTTGTGCCCGCCGGTGTAGTGGGCGTAGTCGCGGGCGTCGTGCCCGGTTGCCCGCCCATCGCAATCGTCACCGGCGCGGGCGCCAGCTTGCTCTCCAGCTTTGCCGCCGGTACTCCCACGCCTCCCTTCTCGTTGCCCTTGCTTCCACCCGCCAAAAGTTTGCTGTCCCCGCCCGATGGCGTCTCGGCCGTCGTTGCCGACCGCGTGGCGATGTACCACACCCCAACGCCCCCCGCCGCCACCACCAAAAGCCCCCCAAGCAGCAGCGGCGCTTTCGACCCCTTCCCCATCCCAGGGCGATACGTGTACGACGTCTGGCCAAGTTCAACTGAACGATCCGACTGAGACTGAAGTGCCATGGGTCAATGCTCCAAAACAACGCCCCCGTGTCGGCCTTCCGTGGCCTACCAGCGGAGAAGACGCGTGGGTGTCGCAACGGCGTGGACGCGGGCATCAAGTGGCCCCATCGCAATCGCCGGCACGATCTGCTCGTCCAATGCCAGCCCCACCGCGAACGTTCGCGGCGGCAACCGGCCTAGGAACCGATCATAGAACCCGCCACCCCGGCCCAGACGACCTCCCCAGAGATCAAATGCAAGCCCCGGAACCAGAATCAGATCGACCCCAGCCGGGTCGATTTGGCCCCCGGGAACGTCGAGCGGCTCCCGAACGCCGTGGCGCCGTATTTCGAGGCCCCGCGTCAGGCTCGCGATCACCCGTGGCGACATTTCCGCCCGTTCCCAGTCCAGCCGAGGCGCCGTGACGACCTTCCCGCCCGCCCACGCCGCGTGGGCGATGGCTGAGCAGTCGAGCTCGCCTTGTGTTGGAAGGAAAATCATCAGCGTGCTCGCCCGCTCGAACTCCCCAAGCGCCACCACGCGATCACACGCCTCAACCGAGCAGCAGGCGATCTCCGCAGCGTAAATCCCCGCCAATGTTGCCCGCATTCGAGCTCGCATCTCGCGCTTTGGAAGCGATGGATCTGGTTGTGGAGTAGGAACAGCCATAGGGTTCATGACGACTCTTTGCGGCGCAGCGTGCGAAGCTTGCGGATCTCGGCCAGGCGTTCCCTCATCGCAACCTCGTGCCCGTTGCCCGTCGGATTGTAATACTCGCGATCGACACCCAGATAATCCTGGCCCGTGACCGTCCCCTTCGCATCGTGGCTGTACTCATACGCCTGCCCGCCCGACTGCTTCGTCCGCACGCCCACTCCGCTCTTCGATGAAGGAGCGTTCGACACCGGCGAGCTGTTGGGATCGCGCAGGTACACCGGCACCGCGATCGACCGCCCCTCACGCACATCCGCCGTCGCCGCTTCAATCGCCAGATAGCTCGCGTTGCTCTTGGGCGCAAGCGCCAGATACGCCACCGTCTGCGCCAGCGTGATCCGCGCCTCGGGCATCCCAATCCGCTCCACGACCTCATAGCACGCCGCCGCCACCATGATCCCGCGCGGATCAGCATTCCCGATGTCCTCACTCGCCAGCACCGCCAGCCGCCGCGCAATGTACCGCGGATCCTCGCCCGCCTCCAGCATACTCGCAAGCCAGTACATCGCCGCGTCCGGGTCGCTCCCCCGCACACTCTTGATGAACGCCGAAATCTGGTCGTAATGCCCGTCCCCTGTCCCGTCGTACACCGCCGCCTTCTGCTGAATCGAATCCTCCGCCGCCGTGTGATCAATCACCAAGGGCCCCGCGCTCAACCCCTCCTGCCCGCTCAGCACCGCCACCTCCAGTGCCGTCAACGCACGCCGCGCATCCCCGTCGCTCTTTGTCGCCCACACGATCAACGCTTCCTCGGCAATCTCCAATCGCAATTGCCCGTACCCGCGCTCCTTGTCCCCCGCCGCACGCCGTATCACCGCCATGATGTCACCAGGCGTCAGCGGCTCGAGCCGAAACAGTGTGCTCCGACTTACCAGCGCAGTGTTCACCGAAAAAAGCGGATTCTCCGTCGTCGCACCAATCAACGTGATCAGCCCGCGCTCCACATCCGGCAACAGCACATCCTGCTGCGCCTTGCTGAACCGGTGGATCTCGTCAAGAAAAACAATCGTCCGCACCCCGCGGCTCTCCAGCCGCTCCGCCGCCGCATCAGTGATCTCCCGAATCCGCTTCACCCCGATCTGGCTCGCGTTCTCCCTCTCAAAGTGCCGCTCGCTGTGATGCGCGATCAGCTCCGCCAGCGTCGTCTTCCCCGTCCCAGGCGGCCCGTGCAAAATGATCGACGTGATCGCATCCGCTTTCAGCATCCGCCCCAGCAGCTTCCCCTCACCCAAAATATGCTGCTGCCCCGCAAACTCATCCAGCGTCCGTGGCCTCATCCGCACCGCCAGTGGCTCCACCGCCCTTCGTGCCTCGTCACGCCTGGTTGCCCACAGATCGGCCATACGCCAGCGTAGGGGCAGTGGCCCCAATGTGCCGCGCTGGCGTCATACGGATTCCAGTTCTATCGTGCGATCACGCCCACGATGAACTCCTCCGAATCGTCGCGCTCTTTCGAGTGTCCTGGGAAGCCCAACGCGCAGAAATCAAACAGATTCAGTATCAGAGGGTTCCCAGGAACTCGCAATGCCCGCCACACTTCTTGCCCTGCCCGAACTCGCCCGACAAAATCCCGGCGATCATCTCGTCGATCTTGGCCCTCACCGCTCCAAGATCAAGCTCGCCCAGCTCGATCGAGCCGCGCTGTCCCGTCGCCAGTACCCAGTATTCCGCCACGCCCGCTGGCGGCACCGCCGACTTGCCGTTGAACTCCCACGCCATCGCCATCGCATAAATGCCAAGCTGTAGATCATCCTTCGCCGGCACGCACAGATACTTCGCCGGCCGCCCCGTCTTGTAGTCGATCACGCGGAACAGCCCCTCACGCGTCTGCTCGACACGATCCATCTTCGCGATGAACGTGTGGTCCGTCGTGACCCCCCCGCCCGCCGCCGACGTGTGAATGTACCCGAACCGCACCTGCCGCTCCAACTCCAGTATGTTCGCCGTCTCGTCGTGCAGCTTCTCCACTGCCGCCCGCGAAAGCGCGATCACCCGCTCGGTCTGCTCCGCATCAAGCTCCCGCGTGGGGCCAGCCGACCGCTCCGTTTCCGCCCGCGCAAGCGCGATCAGATCACCAATCGAAGGCGGGGCATCACCACCCGCCTCAGCCTTCCTCATCCGATCGAAAAACCGCTCCAGCACCCGGTGCACGATCGTCCCGTCGCTGATCTCGCGGCTCTCCGCCTCCCGCACTCCCATCACGTTGCGTACATACCAGCACCGCGGACAATCCAGATACGCCTTGACGCTCGTGAAGCTCAGCTCCAGCGGCGGCCTCACCCTCTCAAACGCAAATCGCGCCGACCGGTCCCGCCCTGCCTCCAGATCCTTCGCCAGAGCCTCGTGCGATGCCCCCGCCCACGTCGGCAATGGCTTCCCCCGCTCAACCGCCGCCGCGATCGCCAGCCGCGACGCCGCCTCGCGAAGTGCCGCCGTCACCGCCCCCAGATCGCCCTCAGACAACCCCGCCTGATCCGCCGCCTCCAGCGCAAGCGTCGCCGACCGCCGCGCCTGCGACCTCGCCCGTGCCAGCGTCTCGCTGAACGATCGCCCCGTATCCGCCTTCCCCGTCGCATCACGCTCCAGCCCCGTGACCCCGCGAAGCCTGATCCCCGCCCGCGCCGCCCGGTCCATCACCTCCGCACCCTCATGCACCACCGGCCGAACCTCCGCCCCCGCACGGAGAGTCAGTTCCTCGAAAAAATGAACCGCGCCGCTCGGCTTCTTGTTCCCCTTCGCCAATAGCACCAGCCGCCGCTCCGCCCGCGTGCACGCCACATAAAACAGCCGCCGCTCCTCATCAATCCGCTGCTCATCCGCCGACCGCGTCTCACCCGCCGATGCCGCAAGCCCCTCGGGCAACTCCGCCCGGTCCTGCCCGCCGCTCTTCGGATACCCGTTGCGAGGCGACACACGCGGCACAAACACCGTGTCAAACTCCAGCCCCTTCGCCGAATGCGCCGTCGTCAGCGTCACACCCCTCGCTCGCTCCCCGTCATCCGCCTCCCCCCCGCTCTCCACCCGATCCTGCCCCAAAGGCCCAAGCCCCTGCTCCCCCTCATCCAAATCCGCGTGATACCGCAAAAAACTTGCAAGATCACCCGGCGCATCAAGCCGCCCCTGCCGCTCCCGCGCAAACCGCAACAGCGCAGCCAGTGCCGCAATCCGCACCGCCAGCGGCCTCCCGCCCTCGCCCGCCGGCAAATCCGCGTGCGCCACATCCGTCCCCAACACAATCGCCGATATCGCCGCGTCCGCCGTCAGTGTTTTCACCGCATCCTTCAACACCGCGTGCGTCTCCAAAAATCTCCCCAGTCGCAAATGCTCATGCCGATAGTTCGTAAGCCACGCAATGTAACCCGCATCCTCCGCACCCCGCGACGCCTGTGCCCGATGCAACTGCTCCCACCGAACCACCACATCCGGCTCAACGCTATAAGGCGGCCTGATAAGTATCCGCCGCACAGGCCACGCCTCCCCTGTCCCCGCCCCCCCCGCAAGCAGCCCCACCCATGCCATCGCGTCCTGCACACCCTGATCCTCAAGCGCAGATCGCCCCCGCGCCCGTTCCACCGGCACACCCTCAAGCTCCAGAGCCGACGCGATCCGGTCCAGATCCCCATGCCCCCGCGCAATCACCGCATAATCCCGCCACTCCCGCGCCGGATTCGCCGCCCGATCCGCCAGCAACATCGCCGCGATCGTCACCCCGTCATCCTTATCATCAGCCAGCCGCACCGCCTCAACACCTCCCGCAGGCGCCTCCCGCGCCACCGCCCGAATCACCTTGTCAGGCGCAAACCTGCTGTGCGAGCGCCCGATGATCTCACCCGCCACCCGCACAATCGGCTCAACACTCCGCCGATTCTCCGAAAGCCGCAAAAGCCCGCACGCAGGCCACCTTCCTCGAAAGTGCTCAAACGCCCGGTCGTCGGCCCCGCGAAACCCATAGATCGACTGGTCATCATCGCCCACCACGCACAAATCTGTCCCCTTCCCCGGCGCAAGCTCGGCCAGCAGTGCAAGCTGCGCCGGGTTGCTGTCCTGATACTCATCCACGATGTAATGTCGGTAATCCGACCGGATGATCGCCGCCGCGCCCGCATGTTCCCGCAATAGTTTCACCGGCAGCGAAATCAGATCACCGAAATTCAGCCACCCGCGCCGCCGCCGCTCCCGCTCAAACAACCCAAACAACCTCGCCGTATCCGCAAACCGCGCCGCCCGCGCCCGCTCGGCCTCACCCTCCTCATCCACCATCCCCGCCGCCCGCACAGTCCACTGCGTCGCGAACTTCTCCGCCTGCCCCGCGTCCACCGCGTGATCCTGCATCGCATCAAAGTCCGCCAGCGCCTGCGCGATCGCGCTGTCCCGGCCCAGCGCGATCGACTCACGAAACAGCCCATTTTCCCGCACGAGCTGCCGCAGCATCCGCCTGGTCTGTGCCGAATCGATCAAATTCGGCGAGGGCGGCAGCCCCAGCGCATCGCCAAATCGCCCCAGAAGCCGGAACCCAAATCCGTGAAACGTGTGGACCGCCACCCGATCCGCAGCCCCAGCCGCCGTTGCGCCCAGCAACGCCCCAAGCCGCTCACGAAGCTGTCGCGCAGCCTTCACCGTGAACGTCACGGCCACGATCCGCTCGGGCGGTTTACCGCCACGAATCTGCCGCGCGATGCGATGGACGATGACGCGGGTTTTGCCTGTGCCGGGGCCAGCCAGGACGATGAGGGGCCCCGAATCCCAATCAACGGCCGCCTGCTGTTCAGTGGAAAGCGATTCGGCGGCGGGTGTGGGCATGTGGCCAGTGTAACTGGTCACGCGGGAGAGGGGAGAGGAGCCAAATGGTCAAATGGTCAAATGGTCAAATGGGCAAATCAGAATTTGGGATCAGGGAGGGCGTTTGGCGGAGGAGATGGCGGCGAAGAGCCAGGGGGAGGTGGTTGAATCTCGGGAGAGGGTGAGAGTGGCGAGGGTTGTGGGGCCGTTGGTGGGGCAGTAGTCGATGCGGAAGGTGGCGTGGAGGTCGGAGAAGTGGAGGACTTCGACGGGGCCACGACCTTTGTCGTCGATATCGGCGATGGTGGAGTCTTCGAGGAGTGTGGCGAAGAGTTGGGGGTCGTCGATCGCGGCCTGCGGGATTGGTTTGTGGTCGAGTGTTGCGGCGGGAGCGAGCTGTGCGGCGAGCGTCGCGGCGGCGGCGACAGGGTCGTGCGGGCCGTTGAAGTTGAAGTCTTTGGTGGTTTGGAACGGCCCGAGGACGGAATTGATGATTTGGTAGGGTTCGGGATTTGGATTTGGGGCCGGAATGTGGCGCGACGGGCGTGTGGGGGTTTCGAGATCGTCGTCATCGAGTTCATTTGCGTCGCGGGGTTGGGAGGCGACTTGATTGCGCGGGGTGATCATGGAGTTGGCGAGGCGTGCGAGGGCGGTGGCTGCGCGGCGGGACTCGATGGGGTCGTCGGAGGTGG
>JAYVUC010000145.1:0-16026 GCA_043788295.1 Phycisphaerales bacterium | reverse complement strand
GAGCCTCGCATGAGCCACATGCTCAAGGGCACGACCCTCGCCGCGGGCAACGTCGTCACTATCGAGCCGGGGATCTACCTGCCCGGCGTGGGCGGCGTCCGCATCGAGGACGACTACCTCGTCACTGACACAGGCTCACGCAACCTTTCATCTCTCCCCAAAGACATCGAGTGGGCGACCCTGGGCTGAGTCTTTCGCACATCGAAACCCGATCAAATACCGTTCCACATTTGCTCGCGCTTTGTTCACACGGCGCAAAGATGCCGGGCGTCGGGTAGAATGCCGACCAGACTTGGACTCGCCAAGGCTGCAACTTTCAGAGAATTCCGCATGATCGACCCATCAAAGCTCAAAGAACTCGTCCAGCTCATGGTCGACAACGACCTGTCCGAACTGGACTTGCGCGACCAGACCGAAAAGGTGACCATTCGCCGCGGGCCGTCAGGTGTGGTTCAGACGTTCGCACCCGGATATCCCGCGCAGCAGGTCTATCTGGCCCCGCAAACTGGCAGCGCGCCCGCGGCACCGGCTGCGGGTGGGGCTGCGGCTCCGACGGCGGATGTGGGAGAGGCCGGGCTTGTAGCGATCGAGAGCCCGATGGTGGGCACGTTCTACGCCGCCCCAAACCCCGAGTCCGCACCGTTCGTGAAGGCTGGCACGCCGGTGTCGGCCGACACGGTGGTGTGCATGATCGAGGCGATGAAGGTCTTCAACGAGATCAAGGGTGCCAAGGCGGGTAAGGTTGAGCGGGTACTCGTGAAGAGCGGCGACGCTGTCGAGTTTGGGCAGAAGCTGTTCCTTGTGAGGCCATGACTCGTAGATCCGCAATTCTCGAAAGGCATCGATGTTCAAGCGCGTTCTCATCGCCAATCGCGGCGAAATCTGTCTCCGCATCATGCGGGCCTGCCGTGAGATGGGCATCGAGACGGTCTGCGTGTATTCCACGGCGGACAAGGACGCTCCGTACCTCAAGCTCGCCGACCGGACGATCTGCATCGGGCCCGGGCCGGCAAAAGAGAGCTATCTCAACATCTCGCGCCTCATCGCCGCCGCTGAGATCGCCGACGTCGACGCGATCCATCCCGGTTACGGATTCCTCTCGGAGCGGCCCGATTTCTCCCAGGCGTGCCGCGATTGCAAAATCGAGTTCATCGGGCCAAGTCCCGAGGCGATGCAGGCCTTGGGCGACAAGGTGACGTGCAAGAAAACCGCCAAAGAGAACGGCGTGCCCGTTTTCCCGGGGTCCAAGGACGCGATCGAGGACGAGGAAGAGGCCGTCAAGGTCGCGGTGCAGATCGGGTATCCGGTGATCATCAAGGCATCCGCCGGCGGCGGCGGACGCGGCATGAAGGTCTGCCACAACGAGGCGACGCTCCGCTCCATGCTCCGCGTCGCGAGCCAGGAGGCCCTGGCGGCCTTCGGCAACGGCGCCGTCTTCATCGAGAAATATCTTGAAAAGGCCCGGCATGTCGAGATCCAGATGCTGGGCGACAAGCATGGCAACGCTGTGTACCTCTGGGAGCGTGATTGCTCGCTCCAGCGTCGTCACCAGAAGGTGATCGAGGAGGCTCCTGCCCCGCACATCGACCGCGAGAAGTTCAAGAAAGTCTGCCAATCAGCCGCCAAGATGATCCAGAGCGTGAAGTACGCAGGAGCCGCGACGTGCGAGTTCCTTCTCGACGAGAAGGGCGATTTCTACATGCTCGAGGTGAACACGCGGGTGCAGGTGGAGCACCCGGTCACCGAGATGATCACGGGCATCGACATCGTGCAGATGTCGATCAAGATCGCGGCGGGCGAGAAAATTCCGTACAAGCAGGACGACATCAAGATCAACGGGCACGCGATCGAGTGCCGAATCTGTGCCGAAGACCCCGCCGAGGGGTTCCGCCCGTCGGCCGGCAAAATCACCCAGTGGGAGACGCCGGGCGGGCTGGGCGTGCGGCTCGATTCGCACGTCGTGCCGGGGTATGTCGTGCCGCCGAACTACGACAGCATGATCGGCAAGCTGATCGTCCACGCGGAGACGCGCGAGAAGGCCCTCGACCGCATGGCACGGGCTCTGCGCGAGTTTCACGTCGGGCCGATCAAGACCACGATCCCGCTGCACCAGCGCCTCGTGCAGAACACCGACTTCCGCAAGGGCGGCGTCGATATTCACTATCTCGAGCGACTCCTCAAGGTGTGAGATACTGCCGTCGGCAGGATGATCAGGCAACGCCGGCGGCCTTGCGCGCGTCTGTCTCAAGCCGCTTGCACAGGACGACCGACAATATCGCGGCGATACGCCGCGTGCGCCACACGACGAGTGATCGAAAGCGTGCGGTGTCGGGGTTCTTTGGCTTGGAGAGTGCTTGATAGAGCACCGCGCCCGCGTGCCCGAATATGAGAATGTGCCACCCGCCACCCTTGCGAGGCGGTAACGCGAACTGGAGCAGTCGATATTTCCCTCGGCCGCTGACAAGGGTCACGGTGCCCTTGGTGCACTGAAGGAGCGTGCAATCGGCGGGAGAGAGCTCAACTTGTTCGCCCGCGAAGCACCAGATGATGCGATTGATTCGCAGGGTTTGCCGCTGACGATCGGCCTCCCAGGAGACGGTCCCAGGCAGCAACGAGAGGCTCCCGGCGACGAGCCCGATAGCGAGCGGAACTGCCCACAGCGCCGGGTGAGGATCCCAGTCCTGCGTGAGGCCGATTGCGCCGACGATGGCGAGCGTGAGGCCCACTGTGATGCCGAAACCTCGCCAGGCTCGGAGATACCACGCGCCATACCTGTCCAGTATGGCGAAGGCCTTGGGTGAGCAGACCGCGACGACGCTGTTGCCGATGACCAGCCCCTCCCGGAAGGGCGCAGGGCCGATCGACGGGAATGGCGTGATGGAGCCGATTTCGAGGAGCCGCTTGCGGGAACCCGCCGATTTCGCGGTGTAGACGATCGATACGACGACCTCGGTGAGGAAAGGTACTGCGGTGGCAATCGCCGCAACACTTGCGCCGTCCTCATCCTTGTCGGCGAGCAGGAAACCAATCAGCACGAGCCCGCCCAGCAGCGTAAGGGCGGCCGAGCCCACGGCTGCTCCCGAAAGGCTTTACACCCGGTGGCGTGTGGCCTCGTGAGCGTCGATCTCGTTGACGATGGACAGCTTCTCGCCCATGCGTGCGGCCTCTTACTTTCCTGAGCGGACCTTGGCCAGTATTTCGTCCTTGCCCTTGTCATCGACCTCGCGGAACTCGCGCAGGCAAGAGTCGCAGCAAAAGCCGATGGTCACACCTCGCCACGTCGCGACCTTCGTCGGATCGACCGCGTCGGTCGTAATTGGGCAGAGGTCGTTGAGCAGCGCGGCGGCGGGCGCGGGTTTGCTCTGAGCTGGCGCGGCAGCATCGCCCCGTGCGGGCTGATGGACAGGGTTTGTGTGCGAAGCGCAACCAGAGCTTGCCATCACACCAAGGAGCAGCACCAGACATACCCATCCACAACAGTTCGTCACTGGTCTCCCCTTCACAAAAAAGCAAACGGCAGCGAGGATCGCCCTGCGGGTGATCCTCGCTGCCATTGTCGCCCGAGTTAGTTCTTCACTTTGGCAACCAGATCGGTCTTGGCTTGCGCGTCAGCCTTGTCGAACTTGGCTTTGCAGTCCCCGCAGCAGAAACCGACCTTCTGGCCGTTGAGATCGCTCATGGTGGTCCCATCAACAGCGTGTCCGCTGTACGGGCACTTGCTGTTGACCATGCCGGCCGAGGCCGTGTCGGTGGTCTTGGTGGTCGAGCTGCAGCCGACCAGAACGATGACACACGAGGCGAGGCCGAGGGCGAGAACGTTCTTCATTTTCATTGCAAATCTCCTTGGGATGGTCTGAATCGAACCCGACACAGTCTATCACCCTCCGAGTGCTCGCGTCGCGGCCAGCGCGGTGCCACCGCCGGGCACGAGGGCGTCGGGTCCGACTCCCTGAGCCTCCAGCTGCGCCCGGAGAAGCTCCGAGTATCGCCCGCCCGCCTCGATCAAGCTCGTGTGTGTTCCGGTTTCGACGATCTCGCCCTTCTCCAGAACCACGATCACATCGGCGTTGCGGATCGTGCTGAGGCGGTGCGCGATGACAAAGCACGTTCGCCCTCGCATGAGCCCGCCGAGCGACCGCTGGATCAACGCCTCGCTCTCGGAGTCGAGATTGCTCGTCGCCTCGTCGAGAATCAACACGACCGGATCGGCCAGGATCGCCCTTGCAATGGCGATGCGCTGACGCTGCCCGCCGCTGAGCCGCACGCCGCGCTCGCCGATGATGGTCTCATACCCGCGGTCCATCGCCTCGATGAATCCCCCGGCGTTCGCCTGCATCGCGGCCCGCTTCACTTCCTCTATCGTCGCCCCACGCCGCCCATACGCGATGTTGTCGGCGACGGAGCCATCGAAGAGAAAGACGTCCTGCTCAACAATGCCGAGCATCGCGCGATAGCTGGCGGGATCGATCTCACGCAGATCGACGCCATCGAAGAGGACGCGCCCTCGCGTGGGGTCATAGAACCGCGCGACGAGGTTCGAGAGCGTCGTCTTTCCTGCGCCACTGGCGCCGACCAGTGCAACCGTCTGGCCCGGAGGCACCGCGAGATTGATCGAACGCAGCACCCACGCGGGCTCGGCCGCCGTCTTGGGTGCTTTGACGCTCCCCTTCTTGCCGCTGGGATACTCGAACCACACATTGTCGAGCACGATCTCGCCGCGAGACTGCGCGCGGGAGACTCGTTTCAACTCCGCCTGCGTCTCGCCCGGCTTTGGAGCAAACTCAAGGGGCTCGTCGAGCAGATCGAGGATTCGATCAAGTGCCGCCAGGTTCGTCTGCGCGGTCGAGGCGGTGCTGGTCAGCGTTTCGAGCGGGCCCAGGAGCATGAGCACGTACGTCGTGAACATCATGACATCGCCGATCGTGAGATCGCCGGCAATGACGCGCGAGCCGCCATAAACCAGCACGCCCACCGACGCCGCGGGGATCAGGAGCGACCAGAGGGTTTCGAGCACGCGCGAACGCCACCAGATGAGGATTTCCTGCCGTCCCATGAGGTGATTGGCAACGGTAAACCGGCCCTGCTCGGCCTTGGCCCGCGAGAATCCACGCACGACCCGCACACCCGCGAAAGCCTCGGTCGTGTGCCCGTCGGTCACCGATCGCGCGATCTTCAAGTCCCTGAAGAGTGGCCTGATGCGGTTGATCCACTGGCGGTGCGTGACCCACACCGCCGGGACGATCAGCAGGCCGCCCAGCAGGAGCCGCCAATCGACGAACGACAGGACGATCAGCGTGCCAACAAGCTGGATGATCGCCCGCCACGGGTTGTAGATCACCGAGAAGATCAGATCGCCCGCCGCCCCCGCGTCCTCGCGCAGCAGGCTGGTCACGCCCCCGCTCTTGAGCGCCTGCACGCGGTAGAGCGGCAGCCGCATCGCGTGATCGAACGCCTTGCGTCGCAGCGACGCCTGCAGGAGTTTGGTCATGCGCGTCGTCTGCCACCGGCCCCACATGCTCGTGGCGACCGATGCCACCGCGACTGCCATCATCACCCCCGAGATCAACCACAGGAGCGACATGCGATCTTTGGGAAGCCCAAGCCATGCCGGCAGCCCCGAGGGGCCCGGATGATCGAGAATGACGTAGTCGATGGCGAGCTTGGTCGCGCTGGGAATCGCGAGCCCCAGGACGGTCGCGACGGTGAGCGTGCAGAGCGACAGCACCAGCGTGATGCGATCGCGCCCCAGAAACCGCCACGTCTGCCGCAGGAGCTGGGTCACAAGACGAGCGATGGCGGGTTTAGGCTTCCGTTCGCCTGCGATTGCACCGGGGTCCGCTTTGGCCCACGCCGGATCGCGCAGTTTCCGCCGATAATCCGCGAATCTGGTCCGACTGCTTCGATTGCGGCTGAACATTCCTTGATCCTAGCGTGGGAAAGTGCCGTTACGGGGAATGTGTTTGGCAATCCTCCGAATTGGGCTTATGCTCTACTCTCACAGGAAATAGGGTTCGACACACGCCGTTAGACTTATGCGGGCATGTGGTAGGCCCTGAGATGGGAGAGATTTGTGATTCGATTCTTTCTGACGGTGTGCTTGTCGCTTTCATTCTTGCCGACGCTGCCTGCCCGTGCGCAGCACACGTGGTACATCCACGCGACCGAGGGGAGCGACCAGAACACGGGCATGTCGCCCTCGCTACCCTTCAAGACGCTCGCAAGATTCGCCGCAGCGTTCAACAACGAAGAGACCACCGTGGGGGATAGCGTACTTCTCTCGGGGACTTTTCGCGAGGATCTCTTTCTCAACTTCATCGACCGGCCACAGGGCCTGACGATCCGGCGCTGGAACGCGTCGGAAAACCCCCAAGGCTTCTCACTTCAGACTCCGGTGGTGCGTGGCGACACGATCGTCACGTCGCCTTTCACGAGGGCGGGCACCACGAATATGTATGTCACGACAGTCCCATCGGGGATGTCGCTTGAGAGCGTGATCTGGAACTGGGACACCAACGTGGACGCCAACGGGCGCCACGCGGGGCACCTTCGCCAGGCCGCCTCGCCCTCGGCGTGCGCGTCCACGCCTTTGTCGTGGTACTACTCCGGGTCGCTGCTTTCAATCAATCTCACGCCCGCGAGCTCGTCGCTGGTCGCGCCCAGCACGGGCGTGGTCGCGTATGTCAAGAGCGGCGTCAACGCGGGCATCAGCCTGCAGAACGCCCAGGGGTGCACGATCAACGGCATCCAGGCTTACCTCTGGCTGCTCTCGGTGGGCGGCACGTACGGGTTCTCTATGGAGCACTGTTCCAACTGCTCGTTCATCAACTGCTCGACCATCGACACAAGCCACCACGGCATCGGGTTCACCGGGCTGACCGGGCCCGGCAATTCGATTCAGTCGTGCGAGGTTCGCGGGCTCATGGGCCTGACGGGCGCGACGTACGCGGATTGCTTTGGAATGGTCTCCAACGGAACCAATATTTCCGGTGCAACCGTGAGCGATTGCACCGCCTATTGCTACGGGATTCTCACGCCCGATCGCAAGCAGCTCCGCCCGGATCGCAGCGTGAGCGGATTTCTCTGTGGGACAACGAATACCCCGGGCGCGCTCATCCGCGATCTGCTCGTCGAGCGATTCACGGTCTATGTCTTTCCCGAGGGCGGGCAGTACGCCACATCGGCACGCATCGCCGACGTGCTCGCGCCCACCAACGTGAACGACGCCTCAACCTACGGGCTGCGGTTCACGGACCTGAACCTTGTGAACGGGGCGTCGCTCATTCTGGCTGGCCAGAACGCCAGCGCCGCGTATACGAATTGCAACTTCGATCTGAGCCGCGCATCTTCGCTGGGCTTCTATAACACCGGCGCGATCACAACCCAGGTCACCCCCGGGCCGCCCAATCACACGCTCTTCACCGGATGCACCATCACGACCAATGTCGATCACCCCAACGGGCTCTTCTGGAACTCGCTGGTGGTGGGCATCAGCAACGGGAACGATCTGCGCTTCATCAACACGAATATCAACGAGATCGGGCTGCGCCTGCGCGGCTCGACGGCGAACATGTTCTACTGGCTCGACGGCGGGGGCACCGTCTACGCCCGCAACTCCAAGTTCATCTACGCGAACTCGCGCGGGGTTCGCAGGCTCTGCGCCAACGACGCCTATGTCCAGCCCCCCGCACGCGACTTTGACACTTGCTTGTACACGCTTGTCAGCTCCGCGAACTATTCCCAGTGGTACGGGCCCAGCTTTGGCTATCCCGACGACATCCGTTCCGCATCAGGCTGGTTGGCGTGGGACACCGGCGATATTCACGGCACCATCAGCGGGCAGACCACACCACCCGTGTTCACCCGATTCTTCGCACCAAGCGGGTCTGGCCCGGGCGAAGCACCCGGTGACGGCCCCAAGTAGCCGACGGGCCATATCCTCTCATGCAGCCAACGCTTCGACGCCCGCCTAAGTGTGCGGCTACCGTCGTTCCCGATGTCCGACTCACAGGCTGCCGCCCCGCCCGTCACCACAACCACCCCTCTACGATTGCTCGTCCACGCGACAGGCGTGGCACTCGTCATGTCGACGTCGATCTCCGTCACATTCATCCTCCCGATCATCGCAAAAAAAAACTACGGTGCAACAGCGGGCGAGACGTGGCTCCTCACCGCCCCACCCGTCACCCTCTTCGTGCTCTCGATCTTCTGGAATGGCCTCTTCTCTCGACTGGGCACACGGCGGTACTGGACGCTCTACTGGGTTGCCGCGTGCCTGCCCCTCGCCTTCGCGTCGTTCACCCACGGGCTGTGGTCGCTCGTTGTCCTGAATATTCTGGCGTGCTGCGGCGGCGCGGGGTATCACCCCGCAGCCGGCGAGCTGTTCAAGCGGCTCTACGCCAACCATGATCGCGGAATGGCCTACGGCGTCGTGACGGCGGTTTCGACGGGGCTTGGCGCCGCGACGTGCTATGGGCTTGGTCTGTGGCTCGACTACGACCCCCAGGCCTTTCGAGTCTTCTTACCGCTATTCTCCGCGGCGCAGGCCCTGGGCGTGCTGACCCTCGTGTTGCTGAGCGGAGATGAGGGTGGCGCTGCCCGGCGAGCAGCACCACGTGCGCCCCTCGCGGTGCGACGAGCCCTTGAGCCCGTTGTTCATATGCGTCGCGTTCTCGCCGCCGATCCGATCTTCGCCCGGTACGAGGGTGCGTTCATGACCTACGGGATCGGATGGATGATCTGCTACTCCCTGGTCCCAAGTCTTGTCACCGACAAGTTCCACCTCGACTTCAAGGACGCGACATTCTCGACACAGACGATGTACCAGATCGGGATTGTGGCGGCACTGCTTCCAGCGGGCCTCCTCATGGACAAGTTCGGTCCCGTGCGGACGTGTGCCGCCTGTTTCGCGCTTCTCGCCCTGTACCCGATAGGCCTCGTGTGCTCGGCCGACTTGGGCCAGCTCACGCTCGTCAGCCTCTTTTACGGACTTTCACACGCCGGTGTCGCTGTCGGATGGATGCTGGGCCCGGTGGCGCTTGCTCCAACTCCCGCCGCTGTCCCGCAGTACGTGGCGATCCACGCGACACTCGTGGGCCTGCGCGGGGCGGTCTTCCAACTGCTTGGCGTTGGCCTCTACATGGTGACAAAATCATTCGTCGCACCGATGGTCATTGCCGCTGCTGCCCTTTTGTGGGCGGGTTGGCAGATGCGGGCGTTGCACGCCCGAATGGAACGCGAAAGACTGGCCTGACAGGTGTTCTGCGGGCGAACACCGTGCAACCGCGGGCCGTATGATCCCAAGAATGTCTGAGCACCAAAACCACAAGGAGGTGGCATCTTGAGAACCACGAATCCGATTTTGAGCGGCAACGCGTGGGCCGACCTCGCCAGTTCCGCAACCACACCATCGACCACGATGACCGTTCAGGGGACTGTCAATAAGGCATACATCCTGCTAGGACTCTGCGGCGGTGCGGCGATGCTGACCTGGAGTCTCATCGTTTCACAGTCGGTGCGGCCCGGCGTCGCGATGCTCGGAATGCTCCTCGCAGGCGTGGCGGGCCTCGTCATGTGGTTCACGCCTCGGATCGCGGGGATTCTCGCACCTATTTACGCGATTGCTCAGGGTGCGGGGCTCGCGGGCATCTCGTTCATCATCTCGCAAGCCGTCGAGGCCAGGCTCGCGCAGAAGGGCATCCAGGGGGCCGGCTCCACGCTGATCTTCCAGGCGGTCATCCTGACCTTTGGTATCTTTCTGGCGATGCTCCTCGCGTACACCACCCGGATCATCCGATTGGGCAGCACGGCGACGCGGTGCATCATGGCGGCCACCATGGGCCTGGGCATCTTCTACCTCGTCGCCATCGTGGGCTCGATGGTGGGGTTCAACATCGGGTTCATCTGGGGTTCGGGGCCCATCGGGATCGGGTTCAGCCTCTTTGTCATCGTGCTTGCCTCGCTGAATCTCGTGCTCAGCTTTCAGTTCATCGAGCAAGCCGCCGCAGATGGTCAGCCAAAGTACATGGAGTGGTACGGGGCGTTCGGCCTGCTCGCCACGCTCATCTGGCTCTACCTCGAGATCCTGCAGCTTCTCGCTAAACTCAAGGGCAGGGACTGAGTCGATGTGGAAAGCGGTGTACCACGACCTCCGCGACGCGCGGGGGTTTTTCATTGATCGGGCCGTTCGGCGCAACGCCCCACTCCCCTACTGTCTGACCGAGCACCATTGAACTGTTCTTGCGGGAAGTACCATGACGATTTGGGTCATCCTCGGCTTCATCATTCTCATCGCGCTGATGATCGCGGTCGACCTGGGCATCAACCGGCGGCAGAAGCGAACGTTCGCGAAGGCCGACGCGGCACTTTCGGCCGAACTCTGGGTTCTGGCCGCGTTGTCTGTCAGCCTCCTGCTGGTGAACGCCTACCACGAGGGGTGGGTTCCGCTGGAGGGCTCGCTGCGGCGCGAGGCGTCACCCTATGCGGCGTGGGTGCAGTTCATTTGCGCCTACACAGTCGAACTCGCTCTGAGTCTGGACAATCTGGTGGTGCTTTCGCTCATGCTGGCGCACTTCAAGGTGCCCGACGCGCTCAGGCCTCGGCTCGTCTACTGGGTGCTTCTCGTGTGCCTTGTTCTCCGGGGCGGGCTTCTGGCGGCCGGCTCGTCGATCCTCACGCACCCGTGGACCATCTGGATTTTCACGGCCCTCCTGGTGCTTGCTGCGATTCGCACGTTCGCCATGCCCGATGATTCATCGAACCTCGAGGGGCGTGCGCTGATCCGATGGTCCCGCAGGTGGACCGGCACGACGCCCCAGGACGAATCGGTCCGCCCCCCAACGCAGGGGCTGCGAGGGTGGTTCAGGGCATCCCCGCTGGTGACCTTTGTGATGGTTGGCGCAGCGGCGGACCTCTCGTTCGCTCTCGACTCGATTCCCGCAGTGTTTTCAGTGACCAAAGACCCCCTGGTCGCGCTCACATCCAACGTGATGGCGATCCTGACCCTTCGTTCGATCTTCTTCTCGCTGTCGGGCTATCTCGCCGGGATGCGGTATCTGCGGGTCGGGCTCGTCGTGGTCCTGCTGGGGCTGGCGATCAAGTCGGTCGCGTGGAACAACGACCCGCGGCACGCGGTCATCACACTCGCCGCGCTGCTGGGCGTCATGGGTGTCGCGGTTGTCGCGTCGATGCGGTACGCCCGCACGAAATCGCTCGCGTCGCGGACGATTGTCATCGAGGATCGCCCGACGCCGTTGGAAGACGTCTCCGAGGCGCTGACCGCGACGCGACGCAATATCAAGAAACTCGTGATCCTCACCGCGGGCTTTCTTGTGCTGGCGATCGCCGTGGCGATCGGACCATTGCCCGGTCCCGGCTTCACGATCGTCGCGCCCATCGGGATCGCGATCCTTGCGAGCGAGTTTGTGTGGGCCCGAAAGCTCCTGGGCCAACTTGAGTACCTCCAGACACGAACCGACGTGATCGCCAAGCGCAGCCCGCTCTGGTCGGTTCCTCTCGTCGTCATCGGGTTCTGGATTGGCGTCTGGGCGTGCGCCCAGGCGATTCACCGCCATTGGCACAATCTCTCCGTCTCACTGGGTTTCACACTCCTGGGCGGCGGGTTCATACCGATCGGATTCTGGGCGTATCGGCGTATCGTGCTGTGGCGACAGAAACGACAGGCACCAAAGGCGACGCCGGTACCGCTGGACCCAGACAATGCGAGCACCAATTCGAGCACCAATTCGAGCACCAAGGCTGCCCAGTCGGCCGAGTAGTTCATCTTTGCAGGAGAGTCTCATGCTTGCTCACTCCAATCTGCTTCTCTTGCCGCTCTCATTCCTGATCGCGCTCGCGGGCTGCGACAACTCGCCGGGCGGCCCGAGCGTGCCAAGCGGCCCGACAACGCGACTTGGCAAGATCAATCAGCTCGGGAAGGACACCGCCAAGCAGATGTCCGAGGGCGGCGACAACAAAGAAGCCGTCACAATGAACGCAACAATCAAGATCGAGGCGGCGGAGGCCAGGCTGCCCGAGCTCTTGGCCCGCGCGGGAAGCAGCGAGTCTGGGCAGCGGGCGGTGAAGGTGGTGAAGGACAAGATCGAGGCGGTGAAAATGACTCTGATCGTGCTGGAGAAGTCGGATCCGGGCGCGGAGCCGGCGGCAAGAGCGGCGGTTCGTGCGGGTCTGAAGGACATCGACAAGGCGATCGAGGGAGCCCGCGAAGCGACCGGGGGTTGACAGGGGTCATGACAGGGGTCATGGCGGGTGATCACACTTTGGGCGCGGATGTTGTCGCCTCGATCTCGGGATCAACGGGAAGTGTGATGACGAAATCGGTGCCGGTGCCTTGCGTCGTGATCACGTCGAGCCGCCCGCCGTGGGCCTCGATCATGCGTTTGGTTGTAGGAAGCCCCAGCCCAGTGCCACCCGGCTTGGTGGTGAAGTAGGGCTCAAAGACTTTGGCGAGGCGATCGGCGGGGATGCCCGGGCCTGTGTCCATCACATGAATGATCGCGGCGCCTTTGTCCTGATCTCGCCCGGCCGCAGTCTTGACGATCAGCTCCTTCATCGTGCCGGCTTGCGTGCCCGAGGCCATGGCCTGCACCGCGTTGAGCATCAGGTTGAGCACGGACTGCTTGATCGCCGCGGCATCGACGCTCGCCCAGAGCGGCCCGGGTGAAAGATCGGCGCGAAGACGCACACCCTGCTGCTGTGCCTGCGGCATGAAAAAGTCGATCATCTCGGCGAGAACCTGGTTGATATCGACGCGGCGTCGGTCGAGCCGAAGCACTCCGGCAAACTCCAGGAAATCGGCGAGGATCCCCTTGAGTCGTTCCGCCTCGCGCGTGAGCGAGCCGATGCGCCGTGTCAGACGCCCCTTCGCTTCGGAGTCGATCTCAAGCTCGTTGATGGCCTCGGCGAGGAGCTGGGCGTTGAGGCCGATGGTCGAGAGCGGGTTCTTGATCTCGTGGGCGAGGCCGCCGGTCATGGCGCCCAGGTCGGCAAGGCGCTCGGCCGTTCTCGCCCGACGCTCGGCGACCTTGACTCGCCAGATCGCGCGGCGGTGCATCCAGGACCACAGCGCCGCCGACACGAGGCCGCCCGACACCATTCCAACCGCGATGAGTCCGATCGTTGGCCACACGGCAATAGTCTACTCCGAGCGTGCGAGCAGCAGGGTTCGGTCGTCGCTTGCGGGGGCACCGCCCGTGAACTGTTCGACCGTGCCGAACACCCGTGCGACCGCGTCGTCGAGGCCCACGCCCGCCGCGGCGGTCAGGCACGCGTCGAGCCGCCCGGTGCCAAAGAGTTCATTCTCTTTATCTTGTGCCTCGACGATCCCGTCGGTGTAGAGCGCGAGCGTGTCGCCAGAGTTGAGAGTGACCCACGCTTCGGCACATTCCTGTGTCGCCATGATCCCGAGCGGCAAGCCCCCCACCGCGTCGAGCGATTCGACCGTCCCGTCCTTGCGGGCGAGCCGCGGCGGGTTGTGACCGGCACAGGCGTAGCGGAACTCACGCGTCGCCGGGTCGTAGACGCCGTAGAACGCGGTGACGAATGTGCCATTGCTCGTTGTGTAATAGCTCACGAGCTTGGTGTTGAGGTGGTCGAGAAACTGGCAGGGGTGATCGGGCGTGCCGGCATAGGTTCTGGCGATCGCGTGCGTGACAGCCATGATGACCGCGGCGGGCGTGCCGTGCCCGCTCACATCGGCCATGAGGAAGCCGAAGCGACCCCCGGGCAGCGCAAACGTGTCGTAGTAGTCGCCGCCGGCCTGCTGGCTTGTGTCGTACCTTGCGGCGAGGGCGAGGCCCGGAATGTTCGGCAACGTCGCGGGCAGGAGCGACCGCTTGATCACCCCCACCACGCGCAGCTCCCGGTCCAGCGCGGTGTATGCCCGCGAGAGCTCCTTCCCGAGCACGAGATTCGCGGTGGTTCGGCCGAATAGATTCGATTGCCACAGGATGTTCGGGAACTCGGCGTGCGGGAGGTCCTTCGCGTCGTTCCACATCAGGATCGTGCAGTTGATCGCCTCGCCGTTCTCGTACTGCGGCATGACGATCAGGGCCCCGACATCGCGGAGGTACTCATATCCCGGGTCGCCGGGATCGATGTCAACACCGGTGATCACCTCGGGTGTTGAGCCGTACAGCAGCTTTCCGAGCACGCCCCCCTGGAGCAACGGCAGCCGCTCGGGCTGTTCCCAGGGGTTCACTTCGTCTTTCCAGCCACTGAACCGGGTGACGCGGTAGAAAGGAGATTGGAGCCCCCGGCGGCTCATCGAGACCATGCGATCGACGGGCATCATCTGCCGCACGCCGCGCGAATAGATTTTGACGAGTTCCTGTGCGTCTGTCTGGCGGCTCACGTCTTTCATCAAGTCGTTGACGATACGGAGCTTGTCCTGCCAGGAGACTTTGGAGGTCATACGGTCAAGTGTAGCGGCGGAAGCCGGGCGCAAAGGTCCGGGGCGGCGCGACAAGGAGCGAGCGAGCAATGACTGAGGTGTCGGTCGTGGGCGCGGGGATCATCGGGCTCGCTTCGGCGGTCGCACTCGAAGAGGCCGGGTTCGCCGTTCGCGTCTTTGCCGAGCGCCGCGGGCTTGAGAGCGTGTCGGCCGTTGCAGGTGCGCTCTGGCACCCGTTCCGCTGCGATCCGCCAGCACTCGTGAGCCGGCACGCGGCGAGCACCCGGGCGTGGTACACGCGGATTGCGGCCCGATCGCCCGAGGCCGGCGTCGATCTTCTCGACCTGTACGAGCTGCACGACGGCGAGGAAGTCCCGTGGTGGAGTGCCGACACGCCCGATGTCAAGCCCATGCGCAGCGGCTTTCCGGGTGGCAAGGCTCAGATGGCGTGGCATGTACGAGCGCCCAGGGCCGAGCCACGGTTGTTTATTCCGTGGCTTGAAGCTCGCTTATCACGACCGATCGAAGCACGGCGCTTCGAGACGCTCCAGAGCGTGCCGGGCGACATCGTGGTCAATTGCACGGGGCTCGGCGCCCGAACGCTTACGGGCGACCCTGAGCTGCAGGCTCTCTACGGGCACGTTGTGATTGTCGAACCTGGCGAGATCAATCTAGCCGTGTCTATCTCACGCGGGTGGGCCGATGGCACCGTGTTCTACAGCATCCCGCGTCGGACGGAGGTGGTTCTGGGCGGCTGCACCGAGGCGTGCGCCGACAACCATCCTCTCGTGCCCGACCCGGCGATGCGGGACGCAATCCTTGCCAGGGCGCGCGATGCCGGTCTGCGCCCGGGCCGTGTGATCCGCGAGGCGTGCGGGCTTCGCCCCTATCGCACAACCATCCGCGTCGAGCGTGTTGGTCGCATCATCCACAACTACGGGCACGGCGGCGCGGGCTACACCCTTTGCCGCGGGAGCGCGGAGGATGTGGTGCGGCTGGCGCGAGGGTAAGGCGAGCGAACTGATCGGCTGGTGGCTGTGAAGTTTGCCTGGTTGTTTAGGGTGGGCGATGGTCGGAGGAGACGGCGGTGATGAGCCATGGGGCGGCGGATGAATCGCGGGAGAGGGAGAAGGTGGTATGGGCTTTGGGGGCGCGGGATGTGCAGAAGAGGGCGTAGAGGGTGGCTTGGGTGTCAGAGAGCGAGCGGCGATCGGTCATATTGAGGGTGGTTTGGGCGAGGTCGGTGAGGGTGGAGTCTTCGAGGGCTTCGGCGAAGGTGTCGGGGTCGTCCTGGGTGTCGCTTTGGGATATTGGCTTGTGGTCGATGGTTGCTGTGGGCGCGAGCTGAACGGCGAGCTGCGCGGCGGCGTGGGCGGAGTCGTGTTGATCTGGAGATTGGAAGAGGGCGGCAATGTCGCGGACGACTTGGATGGGGTCATTGTGGGTGAGGGGCGCGACGTGTCGGCGGGTGGGTTCGTCGTCGTTGATTGTGTCGTCCTCGTTGATTGCGTTGATTGCGAGTTGGGAGGCGACTTGATTGCGCGGGGTGATCATGGAGTTGGCGAGGCGTGCGAGGGCGGTGGCTGCGCGGCGGGACTCGATGGGGTCGTCGGAGGTGG
>JAYVUC010000144.1:0-5154 GCA_043788295.1 Phycisphaerales bacterium | reverse complement strand
CGGTGCACAACCATTACAAGCGATTGCAGCACATCGCCAACGCCGAAGCCGGCGCGGTCGAGATCGACAAGAGCAACGTGCTCATGGTCGGCGCGACGGGCTCGGGTAAAACGCTGATGGCCAAGACTCTGGCCCGCATTCTCAGGGTGCCCATCGCCCTTGGTGATGCCACGACTCTGACCGAAGCCGGTTACGTCGGCGAGGACGTGGAGAATCTTCTCCTGCGGCTTCTGCAAGCGGCGGATTTCGACGTTGAGGCAGCGCAGCGCGGCATCATCTACATCGACGAGATCGACAAGATCGGCAAGACGTCGAGCAACGTCAGCATCACTCGTGACGTCTCGGGCGAGGGCGTCCAGCAGTCGCTCCTGAAAATGCTCGAGGGCACCGTCAGCAATGTTCCGCCCCAGGGTGGCCGCAAGCACCCCGAGCAGCAGTACATCCAGCTTGACACGACCAACATTCTGTTCATCGTGGGTGGCACGTTCGTCGGGATCGACGAGATCATCCGCAGGCGACTGGGCCGCACGAAGATCGGCTTCGTGCAGGGCACACGCCAGAACGTCTCGGAGAAGGACGACGCCTGGGTGCTCTCACAGGCGACCGCCGACGACCTCATCGAGTTTGGGATGATCCCCGAGTTCGTGGGCCGCCTGCCCGTGATCGCAGCCTTGGAGCCGCTCTCTGTCGATGCGCTGGTCAACATCCTCACTGAGCCCAAGAACGCCTTGGTGCGTCAGTATCAGCACCTCTTCAAGCTCGAAGGTGCGAAGGTCACCTTCACCGACGAGGCACTCATAGCCGTGGCCGAAAAGGCCACCGCCCGCAAGACGGGTGCACGTGCCCTCCGGGCGGTCATGGAAGAGACGATGATCGGGCTCATGTACGAACTGCCCGATATGGACAACACGGGGGCCGAGTACGTGGTTGACCGCCAAGCCGTCATGATAAAGGCTCGTCTCAGCGACCTGCGGGTGAAGCGCAAAGAAACGGCCTAAGCGTCACTAAACGCAACCCGAAGGCATCCAAAGAGTACACAACGCGGGCCGAACAACCCGCGTTTTTTCTTGCTCGCCTGCTACCCTCAGACTCCCATGTCCCCACTGGTCAAACGTCGCATCATCGGGATTCTCATCGCAGGCGCGGTGAAATGGTCGCTCGTGTACGTGCTGGTTCTGATCCTCGACACCTGGTGCGGGTTCTCGACTCCCGCCGCACGAACGACCGGGATCATCATCGGCTCGGTTGTGGGCCTCTGGATCCTCATCAAGTTGTGGCGTGTCAGGTCCACGGACACAGTCTCCAGCCTCAGGGACAGCCCCATCGAACAGCCGACGGAGAGTTCGGTCCCCAAGGCGATGAGGCACAGCGTTGCGCCGCGTCACCCGACAGTCGCGATTGTGCCAGAACAGCCCGGGCATGTCGCCACAACGCCACCCACAGGTATCTCACCCTCAGGAATCTCACCCTCAGGAATCTCACCCACGGGATACTCGTCCATGGATGGAACGCTGACCAAGCAGCGCGCGTAGTGCCGGCCTTGCGTTCAGCGGCCGTACCGCCGCACCACGCCCTTGACGATCCCCTGCACCTGGCAGAACTTCACGCGGATGGGATCAAACGAGGGGTTCGCCGGCTGCAGGCGAATGTGGTCGTCTTCCTTGTAGAACGTCTTGAGCGTGGTGGAGCCGTCGGGCAGGAGTGCGACGACGCGGTCGCCGTTCTGGGCCACCTGGGTGCGTTCGATCAGGACGAAATCGCCGTCGAAGATGCCCTCGTCCCGCATGCTCTCGCCTTCGACCTTGAGCGCGAAAGTTGAGGCTCCGTTGACCGAAGGCGTGCCGAAGAGTTCGACCAGATCGAGCTCGTCGTGGTCGGCCACCTTCTCGATCGGGTTGCCCGCAGCGATCTTGCCCACCAGCGGAAACCGCAGCGGGCGAGATTCATCAGGAACCGCGACACCCTCAGCGATCGACAAAGAGCGAGCCTTGTTGGGCTCCCGCACGAGCGCGCCCTTCTTGATCAGCGCCTCGACGTGCTCGAACACCGTCACTTTGCTCACGCCGATCTCGTCGGCGAGCTCCTGCATCGTCGGGGAGTAGCCCCGGCGAACGCGCCAATCGCGGATGAGCTGTAGGATGCGGAGCTGTTTCGGGGTCAGATTCATGGGTATCTCCAAAATGCGGCGAGGGCGCCTTGACCCCCACCTGTGCTTTCCGAGCCTGTGCTTTCCGAGCCTGTGCTTTCCGAGCCAGTGCGGTCGAGACCTCGGCGGATGATTCACGCCGCAGCCCAAAGGGTTGTTCAGGATCGGTCGTGTGCCTCGTGCGAAGGCGAGCGGAAACAACTGTTCCAGAAGGGGTTGCGCTCGGACGACACAGAAGCGAGATCAAGAATCGCATGGCCCTGGTTCGCCACACCGTGGTCACAAGCCGTCCGGTCGCGGGTTCTGTACTGCGACGGTCAAACGGCGCGTGCATGTCGGTGACGAAGTCGCCCCCGGGGCCGAGGCGAACCAGTGCTTTGAGTGCCGACGACATGGAAACCTCGATTCCAACTCTCAGTGCCCAAACGGTTGCCACAAACCGCTAGGGTACTCTTCCTTCCATCGACCTTCCAGAACCCATCCGATCAGATTTCTTGCCACCTGTTTGGATAACGATAGCATATCAACACCCACACGGCAACCCAATTTGTACGTTTTCTGTGCAGTGAACATCAGGTGTGGCGGAAAGCTGTGGAAGCCGTGATTTTGGGACCAACGTGAGGTTTCGCCTCGTCTGCCTCGTCCAGACGCCCTTCAGGACCGATCGAACCGTGGCCCCACGCGCTTGACCTTTCGCTGCAGCTCCAACAGAGTCATGCGGGCGCGAAGCTCGTGGATTGGAATTGACGTCGTGCTGGCAAGTTGGTCAATGGTCAGCGATGAACTCAGTGCAGCAAGGATGGGGTCATGGGGCACGCTCTGCGACTCAAACAGTGCTCCAACATCGTGTTGCGCCGTGCCAGCACGATCATTGTCGGCGTCGTTTGGCAACAAATACCGAGCGGCGTGGGTGCCGCCGTCGGCATGTCGGGCGGGGGATTCCAGGATCTGAATGATGTCACCAGGCTCGGTCACCAGGGCGGCCCCGCCGGACTTGATCAGGTCCAGTGTGCCGCGGCTCGAAGGCGAATCAACCCGTCCTGGCAGAGCGAACACCTCACGCCCATGGTCTTCTGCGGCGACGCGCGCCGTGATGAGAGCACCCGAACGATCTGCGGCCTCAATGACCAGAACGCCCAGCGAGAGGCCTGAGATGATCCGGTTGCGGGACGGGAAGTTCTCGGGGGTCGGGGGCGTTTGGAGTGGGAGTTCGGAGACGATCGCGCCGCGACCGTCGGCGATTTTAGCGAAAAGTTCGGCATTTTCTGGTGGGTAGTCGTGGCACAGGCCGCAGCCAAGTACCGCGATGGTGCGCCCGCCGGCACGAATGGTCCCGCGGTGGGCGGCGGTGTCGATGCCCATCGCCCCCCCGGAGACGACGGTGATGCCGGCGAGGCCCATGGTGCCGCCGAAGCGGTCGGCCTGCTCGAGTCCATACGCTGAGCAGCGGCGCGAGCCGACGATCGCGAGGGCGAAACGATCGGGGCCTGTCGCGCCTTCCCACGAGGGGGAGCCCCTGACGTAAAGGATGGGCGGGGCGCTGGGGAGAGGAAACAGGAGCGAGGGGTAGCCGGGCATTCCGCGGCACAGGATCTGGACGCCCTTGGATGCCGCGAGCTCAAGCTCCCTTTCGGCGAGTGCAAGGGAATCACGAAGCCCGGCGGCGATCGAGCCGGATTTGCTGGTGCCGATAGACCGCACGCGCTCGAGCTCTGACGCCGACAACGAAAGGCAGGCGGCTGCGGACCCATGTGCGGTGACCAGGCGGTCAATCAGTACCGGCCCAAGTCCAGGCGTGAGGGTCATTCTCAAAAGTGCCAGTGATTCGTCGTTCGCAGGGTCCACACTGAGAGTGTACAGGAAATGATCGGCCTGTGGAAGGGGTGTGCGATTCGTCGACTAGGGCTTGGGGGCGGTTCCGGTCGCAGGCTTGGACGTGAGCACGATCGGATATTCCAGCCCGGCATTGTCGCCTGATGTGAGCGCATCGAGCGTGCGGGCACAGACTCGGATCGAATCCGAGGACGGCACTGGGATGGATATCAGCTGGGTGACCTCGCTTTGTGCGTAATGGAATCGCGCGTCGGGACGCTTGACAGAGAGGAAAACGTCCTGCACGCGATGGCGTTCGACGACGCGGTCCACGACAACCTGCCAGCCCGCGGAAGGAGCCACCAATCGCACCATGTGCTGCGGCCCGCTTGAATCGAGGGCGAGGGGAGGCCCGTCATAGCGGGCCTCGATCGCTTGTGGTAGGGGCTCGCGCGAAGCGCACCCAGAGATGAGCATGATCGCAACGAGAGTTGCGGCGAACATTGCTGATCGGCGGAGGAACGGGCCGAAAGTCTGGCGAGCGGATTGGTGGTTGTGGTGCATGGTGGGTGCTGAGGAGCGGTATGCTACCGCGCCCGAGGGACAAGGGTTGGCCCTGGCGGAAATCGTCGGGAGAGGCGGGAGCACGAGGGTGGCGGCAAGGAAACGCAGGATCAGATTCATCGCCCGAGGCCGGTTGGGCCGGGCACGACTGGCTGGCTCTCGTGGGGGCAGTGCGGCGGGTCGGGTTTGGATTCGACTCACGGGTGCTGCGGACGGATTGCTCTCGATGACCGGGACATCCAGGCCCGGTGGCGCGCTCTTTGTGCTCGCGCTGGCGTGTCTCACCGTTGCGGTTGCTGTGGTGTCGTGCCAGAGCAGGGCGAGGGAGCCGGCCCAGATCGCGGCGAGCAAAGAGCCCGAGATTTGCGTGCGACTGAGGGGCCGGGTGGCGCGGTTGGACGTGGGAAGCTCAGGCCAGGTGACGGTGCGAGAGCTGGCCGCGGGCACCGTGACGGCAATGTCGCCGCCGCTCTCGATCTCCATCGGTCCCCGGGGATTGACTCTTGGGGATGCGTCGGGCGCGGTGCGAGAGTGCGGCCCGGGAGTTGATGTTGATATTTCGGCGGACGCGACCCCGCGCGATGTGCCGCTGATTGTGGAGGGAGCCTCGTATCTGGGGACGCTGACCATCC
>JAYVUC010000143.1:0-25413 GCA_043788295.1 Phycisphaerales bacterium | reverse complement strand
ACGCACCGGCCATCCACATGACCAGCGGATACTTCCTGAGCCCGACAAACACGCCCACCGGGTTGGCCTTCGCGAATGTCAGGGTCGCTCGCCGCTCCTTTGGCAAAGACTCGGGCAGCACGAAATACCCATAGAGCCAGTTCGTCAGCGACAACGCCCCGGCGGCATAGAACGGGTATCGGATGTCGTACTCGCCCAGAAAGCCGCCCATGACCGGGCCCAGGATGAACCCAAGTCCGAACGCCGCTCCGATCATCCCGAACGCCCCCGCCCGCTTCTCCGGCGGCGTGATGTCGGCGATGTACGCCGAGGCGGTGGACATGCTCGCGCCCGAGAGCCCGTTGATCGCTCGCGTGATGAACAGGATCGCCATGTTCGGTGCGAACGCGAGGGCGAAATAGTCGAGCCCCGACCCGAAAAGCGCGATGAGCAGGATCGGCCTGCGCCCGAACTTGTCCGAGAGAGCCCCCAGCGTTGGCGCGAAGAGAAACTGCATCGCCGAATACGTCGCAGCGAGAACGCCCACCGTCGGGCCCACCAGATCCTCGTTGATCCCCTGAATCTCAGCGATCAGCCGCGGCGCAACGGGGATCAAAAGCCCGAACCCCAGCACGTCCAGCAGCAGTGTCACAAAAATAAAGCCGATCGCCGGCGTTCGATTGGTCACGGGTACGAAGCCTCCCGCCACAGCATACCGCACCCCAGTCGCCTATGTTGTCGCAGCCTATGCCACAGATCACGCCGCTCTCAACCCTCAACCTCCACTCGCTCTCGCAGTCGTTCGCGCGGCTCGACCATTACTTTCAGGCCCGCTTCCGCAACCGCTTCGGCCCTGTCTGCCGCCAACTCGCCCGCTTCATCCACCCCGGCGGCACCGTGCTCGATATCGGCGCCAACCACGGCAAGTTCGCCAAAAACTTCGCCCAGGCCCAGGGCGGCAACTGCACCGTGCTCTGCTTCGAGCCCCTCGAATACAACTACACGCTCCTCGAACGTGTCGTCCGCCGCCACCGCAACGTCCGCGTCCTTCGCACCGCCCTCGCCGATCACGTCGGCACCGCCGACTTCTACATTCCCGTCCGCCCCTCGCGCCGCATCAGCCCCGGGGCTGCCCACATGGGCGATGAGAAAAACGCCGACACCTTCGGCACCAGCACCGCCCGCACCGTGGCCAAGACCACCGTCCCGCTCGACACACTCGACGCCGTCGTCGCCCGCGAGACCGCCGCAAGCCCGGGCCTTCACGTGGATCTGATGAAAGTCGATGTTCAAGGTGCCGAGCCGCTCGTGATCGAAGGTGGCCGCCAGACCCTCGCCGCCCACAAGCCCGCAATCTGGTGCGAGCTCTGCCAGGGCTCCACCGGCCCCCTGGGCCTCACCGTTCACGACTCGATCTCGCGCCTCGCCGCCCTGGGCTACCAGATGTTCACCCTCGATATCGCAGCCGGCACCGTCACACCGACGGAGTTCACCCCCGCCATCCGCGATTACCTCTTTATCCACCCGCAGGGACGCAAACCCCTGTGATCGTGCCACGCTCTTTGCCCCGCGTCCGGTTTTCCCATATGCTGCGCTCAATGCCACGCATCCGCCTCACGCTGCTCCTCACCCTCGCCCTTTCGGCCCCAGCCCTCGCACAGACCGAATACCGCCTCGAGGCCGATGGCAGATGGGTGCCCGTCGAGCGCACGAACGTCTCGGCCGACGAACAGACCATCGCCCGCGCCCGCACGCTGATCGCCGATGGGAAGCCGCTGCTCGCCCTCTCGATCCTCGACGCGTGGATCGAGAGGCAGGAAACCAACGAGAGCCCGCTGATGCCCGAGGCCCTCCTGCGTCGCGGCGACGCAAAGGTTGCCTCAGGTGACGAGTTCAACGCCCTCTACGACTACGAGGACATCATCAAGGAGCACGTCGGCACCGAGCAATTCGCCATCGCCCTCGAGCGCGAGATGGAAATCTCCCTCCGCTACCTCAACGGCCTGCGCAAACGCTGGCTCGGCATGCGGGTTGAAGACGCCACACCCATCGGCGAGGAACTCCTCCTGCGGGTACAGGAACGCCTGCCTGGAAGCCAGCTCGCCGAACAGGCCTGCATCGCCCTTGCCGATTTCTACTACCGCACCCGCGACCTCAAAATGGCCGCCGAAACCTACGACGTCTTTCTCCAGAATTACCCCAACAGCGAGTACCGCCAGCGTGCGATGCTCCGCAAAATCTACGCCAACATCGCCCAGTTCAAAGGGCCGGCCTACGACGCCTCGCCGCTCCTGGAATCGCAGCAGCTCATCACACGTTTCGCCAAGCTCTATCCCGCCGAGGCCGAACGTGCCGGCGTGAACGACGCGCTCTCGGCTCGACTGGACGAATCCGCTGGCGCCCAGATGCTCGAAGTCGCACGCTGGTACTTCCGCCGCGACGACCCCGTCTCCGCCAAACTCACCCTCACACGCCTTCTCGCCAAGCACCCGCTCACCGTCGCGGCACGCCGCGCCGAGGCGCTGTTCGTGGAAAGAGCCTGGCCCCTTCCCCACACCATCAATGCCACGCCGGAAGCAAAGCCCGACATCAAGCCCGATATGAAGCCCGACACAAAACCCGACACGAAGCCCCAAGAGCCGGCGAAACAGCCCCTAGGGACCGGGGGTGCCAAGTGACCCTTCGCACGATCACCATCCGCATCACTCTGATCAGCATCACTCTGATCACCCTCTCTCTGCTCCTGGGCGGCTGCTCCACCGACCCCCACAAGGGCTACGCACTTTCCTCAACCTATCCAAAGCAGGTCCGCACGATCGAGGTGCCGATCTTCGAAAACACCACCAGCGAGCCAGGTCTTGAGATCATGCTCACCGAGGCGATCATCAAGCAGCTCCAGACCAAGGGTTGGACAGTCCGCCAATCCGCCACTGCCGACACCACCCTTTCAGGGACTCTCACCGGCTCCGAAATGCGCAGGCTCTCGCTCGAACGCCGCACCGGCCTGATCCAGGAATCGGCCCTCACGTTGACGCTCGATTTCGAGTGGCGCGATAACCGAACTGACAAAGTTCTCGCCCGCCGCCGCAGCTTTTCAGCCTCTGACACCTTCGCACCGGCTCGCGGGGCCAACTCAACCGGGGAGCCCATCGAGGCCGCCCGCTTCTCCGCCATCGACCGCATCGCCAAGGATCTAGTGGCCGAGCTCCAAACAAAGTGGTGAACACGATCCGCGGGCCCGTTTCGCACGTACATCGTGTAGGTTCGACTGGGGGGTGCTGCGACCCTACCATTTTCCTGCCCCCGGGTGTGGGTTCATCCGGCATAGGTTCATACAAGGGCGGAAATGGCCGAAGAACCTGTCGAGGTTCGCACACACATGCCTGACAATCGGCACCATGCCGCAAACTCATCACTCCGCATCGCTCACGATGAGGAGCAGCGTCAAAGTCCCGGCCAGACACGCGGCCCCAAGGGCCCAGGCAAAGGCCCGCCGGGGCCTCCGGGTCAGCCCGCCGCGCCCCAGGGTCGCGGCGGGCTCTTTGGCGTCTTCCTCGCGTTGGGCATCGTGCTGCTCATGCTCATGCTCTTCAACACGACGGGCCCGGGCACAACCATCACCATCAGCGAGTTCGCCAAGCTCTACCCGCAGGAAATCATCCCAAACTCCGTCGAGGTCTCCGACACCGAGATCAAGGCCCAGCGAAAGGCCGGCGCGACCTCACGCGAGCCTTCCATCGTGACCATCCCACTCAACCAGGCCACACGCGAAACGCTCGTCAAACGCGTCTACGAGATCACCAAGGGCGATTTCAAAACCCGCAACACGCCGGTTTGGATGCAGCTCGTCTACGTCTTTGGACCCCTCCTCATCCTCATCGTCCTTGGCTGGATGGTCATCTCGCGCCAGCTCCGCAACGCGGGCGGGCCCGGCGGTATGCTCGGCAGCTTCGGCAAGTCCAAGCACCGCATGCTCTCCAAGGAAATGACCGGCATCACCTTCATCGACGTCGCCGGCATCGACGAGGCCAAGGAAGAAGTCCACGAGATCATCGAGTTCCTCAAAAACCCCAAAAAGTTCACCAAGATCGGCGGGCGAATCCCCCGCGGCGTCCTCCTCATCGGCGAGCCCGGCTGCGGTAAAACCCTCCTGGCCAAGGCCATCTCGGGCGAGGCCGACGTCCCGTTCTTCTCAATCTCAGGCTCGGATTTCGTCGAGATGTTCGTCGGCGTGGGCGCGTCCCGCGTCCGCGACCTCTTCAAACAGGCCAAGGACAACTCGCCCTGCATCATCTTCCTTGACGAGATCGACGCCGTGGGCCGTCGTCGCGGGAGCGGCTTCAATCAGGGCGGCCACGACGAGCGCGAGCAGACCCTCAACGCCATCCTCGTCGAAATGGACGGCTTCACGCCCGCCGATGGCGTGATCGTCATCGCCGCCACCAACCGCGCCGACGTGCTCGACCCCGCGCTCGTCCGTCCGGGGCGCTTCGACCGTCAGGTGACTGTGCCGCTGCCCGACGTGAAGGGGCGCCTGGAGATTCTCAAGGTCCACGTCAAGAAGATCAAGATGGGCCCCGACGTCGATCTGGAGAAGATCGCCCGCGGCACGCCCATGTTCAGCGGGGCCGACCTCGCCGCCATCATCAACGAGGCAGCCATCGCCGCCACCATGGCCGACAAGGATTTCGTCGAGCACGAGGATTTGGAAGAGGCCCGCGACAAGGTGAAGTTCGGGCGCGCCAAGAAGTCCCGCGTCCGCGAGAAGGACGAGAACAAGCTCGTCGCCTATCACGAGGCCGGGCACGCGGTGCTGCAGGCACTGCTCAAGGACGCCGACCCGCTCCACAAGGTCACGATTATCTCGCGCGGCGCCACCGGCGGCGCGACGTTCAGCCTTCCCACGAGAGATCGCATGGGCTACAGCATCAAGTGGCTTGCGGCCACGATGCGCGTCCTCTGCGGCGGGCGCATCGCCGAGGCCCGCGCCATGGGCGACACCTCCAGCGGTGCGTCGATGGACATCTCGCAGGTCACCAATATCGCCCGTATGATGATCCTGGAATGGGGCATGTCGCCCAAGCTCGGGTTCGTCCGCTACGCCGGCAGCGACACACGCGACAGCTACGTACCCGAGCGCAGCTATTCCGAAGAGACAGCCAAGATCATCGACGACGAGGTCAAGCGTTTCGCCGACGAGGCGTACGCCGAAGCGAACCTGCTGCTCAGCGAGCACTGGGCCAAGGTCGAGGCTGTTGCCGACGCGCTCACGAAGTACGAGACCCTCACGGGCGATGATGTACACAAACTGATGCGTGGTGAGTCGCTGGGCCGCCCGACGGTGAGCGAGCTGCTCCGCGCCGAGACCCGCCGCCGGGCCGACACCTTGGCGCCGCCGGTTTCCACGCCGGAGAACAGGCCCGAACTGCCGCCGGGAACTATGCCGACACCAGCATGACGAGCTCGTAGCGAGACGCGATGAGTGAGTCCCAAATAATCGCGCTCGTTGCTCTTCTCGCGTGTCTCGTTTCGACCGGTGTTCTTTCATTCGTAGGACAAAGCGGATTTCCGTCCGGCACGCCGTACGCGAAGCCGAGATCAATCAGGTTCGACTGGGCCGTTCGCCACATCGTCGTTCTCCTGGGATCGACGTTGCATCTTGCGATCGCCTAGGAGTCGATCGTGCTCTCTATGCTCTGGGCCAACGTACCAAGTCCCAATTTCTTCGGACGAAGATAAGCTCGCGACTACGCCTTTCTCGCCGCGATCGCATGTCTCTTACCACTCTTTGCGGCCTACTCCGCCTTGAATCGGATGCGACCCAATGGCCCATCGGACATCGAGCGAGCGAGGAAAGAATCGGATGCCATTGTGAGTCGCATCCTGCGCGAGCAAGCCAACAGATCAGATTGAAAGCCGGTGCCGCTTTCAACCCGTTACGCAGTAGATTTCATCTCAATCGCATTGCGAACTAGAGTGCCCGCGCCGCCAGCCACCCTCCCGCCGCCGCTGCAATCCCTAGCACCATCGTCGCCCCCACATACGCCGCCGCCCGCGCGAATTGCTGCGCCTGCAGCATCGCGAACGTCTCCCATGAGAACGACGAAAGTGTCGTGAAGCCGCCCAGGACTCCCACCGCCAGCGCGAGCCGCAAGTTCTCTCGCTCCGCCCACCGCGACGCCATAAGGCCCATGACGACGCCGATGAGGAGGCTTCCGACAAGATTGACCGCAAGCGTGCCCCACGGAAAGCCTGCGTCAGCTTCCGTCGAGGGCCGATTCAGCGTGGCCGAAACCAGATATCGCGCGACCGAACCCAAACCACCGCCAACCGCGACCATCAGGCATCCAGCAACACTCACGCCGGGATTCACTGCTTGGTTCTCCACCAGTGCCGCCGACCCCCACAACTCCCCAGCTCCCCACGGCTTGCGCCGGGCGCTCTGACTACTTCTTTGGCCCGAAAATATCCTTGATCCCATTGTCGAGCTGCTTGCCCACCTCATCCTTCGCCTTGTTCACCGCCTTGTCAGCCTCTGCCTTCGCCTGCTCGACTGCCTTGCCAAGTTCCTTGCCCACCACCGCATCAACCTTCACCCCCAGCTGATCGAGATTGCCCAGCACGGCAAGTTGCCCCTGCAAATCGCCCAGAATATCGGCCGGAATCAGCCCGTTGCCGTTCTCCACAGCCGTCGCCAGAACCGCCCGTACCACGATCGCAGCGATGTCCGACAGCGGCAGGCCCTTTCCCGCTGTTCCCAGGTCGGTCAGGTGGATCGACTCGATCGGCACCACGATGCTGCCCAGCGGCACCGGCGAATCGAGCAGATCGACGCTCACCCGCACGTCCTTGATGGTCAGTTCCTTGATGACGAACTTCTTCCCCTCGCGCGCGGGCTGCGGCGCATCGGCCTTGCCCGTCTTCAGCTTCGCGAGGTTGTCGAGAATCACCTTGTAGTTTGTCTTCCCGTCCTTTTTTTCCAGGCTCGCCCGCACGCCCGAGAGCTCAAGCTTGGGCACCTCGACGACATCACTTTGCAAGGACGACAGCGAGACCTCAACCACCGCCAAGCCGAGCCCGAAGAACTGCCCACCCTTGAACCCGTCAGGATTTGCGACCGCAAGCTCCTTGAGCCCCGCCTTGCCCGAAAGGACGCCCACATCCGCCGACCCGAGCGACGTCTTGACGCCCATCGCGTACGTGCCGCCCTTCTCGACCCCCACCTTCACAAGATCGTTGATGAAGTAGAGCCCGACGAACGCGCCGACGATCAGCACGACCACGAGAAGCACGACCACGATCACGAGCCGCTTGACGAGTTTCATAAAGCCTCCATGCGAGTTGCGCGGATCATACACCGCCACCCTGCGAGCTCAGATGACATACGCGGTCTTGGCGAGCGCGGCGTCCACCTTGCGCTTGAACGCCTCAAAGCCCGCCTTGCCCATGAGCCCGAACGTCGCCTGCTTGCCCAGCTCGACCGCAGGTTGATCGTATGCGTCGATGCCCAGCATGAGCCCCGCGTAGGACGTCGTGATCTCCCACAGCGTGATGAACTGCCCGATGTGTGCCGCGTCGATGCGGGGGAACGAGATCGTGTAGTTGGGCCGCTGACTCTCGACAAACGCGTACTCTGTCGCCCGCTTCTCGGCACTGAGCAAGTCGCCCATGCGCTTGCCCTCAAGATACTTGGTCGCTTCGACGCCCTGACCCGTGGGGATAAGCAGCTCGCCGTGCCCGCCCTGCGCGTGGTGGTCAAAGCTCGCGACGTCGACGATCCCCAGCACCTTGTCGTTGGGCCCCTCGCGGTAGAGCTGCACCTGGCTGTGCTGATCGGTCGTGCCCAGCGCCTTAATGGGCGTGAAACCCGCGAATACCTCGTTCTTGTTCAAGTCGTACTGCTTGCCCAGGCTCTCGGCCCAGAGTTGCCGGTACCAGTCGGCCATCAGATACAGCGCGTTGCTGTACGGCATCATCACATGATTGATCTTGCCCTTGCTCGTACCCAGTTCGACGAGCAGGAACGCGAGCATCGCCGCCGGATTCTTCGTGAGGTCTTCACGCGAGCAGACCTTGTCCATCTCCGCCGCCCCGTCGAGCAGTGCATCAATATCAATCCCGCACATCGCCGCCGAGAAGAGGCCCACCGGACTCAGCACGCTGAACCGACCTCCCACGCCGTCGGGCACGGGGAGCGTGACGTAGCCGTCGCGGTCACAGATCTGCCGCATCGTGCCCTTGGCCGGATCAGTCACCGCCACGATGTTGTCCTTATACGCCTCGCCCATCGCCGACCGCAGCGCGTCGCGGATCACCATGAACTGCGATGCCGTCTCGGCTGTCTCGCCGCTCTTGGAAACGACATTGAACAGTGTCCGCCGCAGCCCGCCGCCCGCCCCGCGGCAGAAATCCAGAATCGCGCCGAAGTGCTGCGGGTCCACGTTGTCCACCACGAACATCCGCGGCGCCCCGCCCCCGCCCCGCTGGTCTGCTGGCAGCAAGTTGTACGTGGGCGGGTTCAGCGCAGCCTGCAACGCGATGTTGCCCAAGGCCGACCCGCCGATCCCCAGCACCACCATCGTGTCAAACCGCCCCCGACACTTCGCCACCGCCGCTTTCACATCCCGCACATGCCCGGATCGAAACTCGCCGAACGGCAGTTCCCGCCACCGTTCCCAACCTTTGCCCCGCGTCTGCGCGAGCTTGCGTGTGTTCGCGGCCGCGGACAGGGCAGCCTCGGACCCGGCCGCGAACAGGGCCGGGTCGATGCCGTGTGAACCAACGCGGGAGGAAAGACAATTGGCGTAATCGAGTGTGAGCATGGTGAATTATCGTCGTGATCGGGCTCGGGGGAACGCAATCCGTGATTTACCGATAACCTCCCGAACAGGTGGACGCGAACGATAATTCCACGAAATTCAACTTTCAATGCCGGCCAGATTGCCAAATTTGCGTTTATAATCGGTATGGCTCTCGATATTCTGCCTTATTCCTCTTGGAGTGTTTCCATGTTGCTCAAGAATCTCATTGCAACTGTTTCACTGGCCGCAGCCGCTCCCGCACATGCACAGCCGTACGCGATCTGTTGGTGGTCCGTCGATGGCGGGGGTGGCACCTCGACGGGCGGAATCTACTCGTTGTCGGGCACGATCGGGCAGCCCGACGCGGGAGCCGCGATGTCGGGCGGCATCTTCACGGTCACGGGTGGCTTCTGGGCTGGGGCTGGGTCGGCCAACTCGTGCCCGGCAGATTTCAACGCCGACGGCGCGGTCGATTTCTTCGACTATGACGACTTTGTGAACTGCTTCGAGGGTGGCGCCTGCCCGCCCGGCAAGACCGCCGACTTCAACAACGACACCGCAGTTGACTTCTTCGACTACGACGACTTCGTGGTGGCGTTTGAGACTGGCTGCCCCTGACCGCTGACGGATGAGCGAGCGGAATCGCTCGCAGCAAGCGAAACACTGATAAAGAAAGCGGCGAGCCATCGGGGCTCGCCGCTTGTGCTTTTTGGACCTGGATCGTGATGCGCGATTACGTAGTCGAGGTGATCACTTGGTCGACGTGATCAGGGGCAGCACCTGGCTGTTGGGCAAGTTGAGCGCACCGAGGACGGCTGCTGCCGCAGTCGATTCGGCAAGATCCTTGCCCACCGCGAACTCGCGGAGACGATTGATGTGGCGCTGCTCGAGCTTGCCGCCGAAACGCTTCACGCTTCCGGCAAGCTTGCTCAGCACAACGATCCGCTCGTCGCCGCTCGCCTTGAACGCGGCATCGGCGAGCGCGACCTGCGTTTGCGTCTGATCGATCCGCGAGAGCACCTCGGCCAGATCGATGCGGACGTTGAGCCGAGTATCGGCGAGCGAACCCATGAGCGACTGGGCCGCGTCTTCGACCTTGAGAACCTGATTGTTTGCGACGGCAAGATCCCGCAGGGCCAACAGCGCCTGGCCCGAGTACACGTTGGACTCTTCGGGCGAGATATTCCCGCCCGAAGTCGCGTCCACGAGTTCCTGGACAGCCTTCTGGAGCGACTGCTCCCCCGCAGCGGCCGGGCGGATCGCCACGCTCATATCGCCCACGAAGCGCTTACGCATCTCTGGGATGTTGTCTTGCGTTGCAAGGACCATCACGGGCGTCGCGGCCATCTTTGTGTTGGCACGAACATCGCTCACGGTCTGCGTCACGGCGTCGGTGCCGAGATTTGCGGTTACGACCAGATCGACGGCGGGTGCCTCAGCCACCGGTCCCGCGATCGCGGCAAGGTTTTTGCCGTAAGGCAGAACTTTGTACCCCGTCTTCTCGACGATCGCCCGGACCGCCTTGTACACCTCGTCGCTGGGAGCAAAGACGACCGCGTAGCGATCGGCTGCCTCGCGGATGGCTCCCGACAGAATCGGCACCACACGCTCAGCACCCGAGAACGGATCTCTCGGTTGCGCACCAGCCAAGACCAGGGCAGCCTCATACTGCACGCGGCGATTGGGGAAGGCCAGCGCTTCAAGAAGCGGCTGACGGTCGAGCCCGGTCTTCCAGAGCTCCGCCCCGCCCGCGGTCTTGGAAAGTGCGGCGATGGCGCGCCGGGCAAGCTGCGTGTTGCGCGTGTCGATCGCACGGGCCAGCACCCGCTGCGAGATCTGCGATCCGGCTGCGACACCGAAGTACATGGCGTCCTTGCGGTCGGCGGCGTAGGACGGGTTCACATAACCCGCGGGTGTCTCGATCTCACGCTTGAAGTTCGCGGCGACCCACAGAGCCAGCACCTCGGGACGATCGCTCGCGAGCGTCAGCGACCGCTCGGCCGACTTCATCGCCATCGCCTCGTGGTACACGGGGGTACGGATAGCGGTCATCACCAATCCCACTGCGGGCTTGTAATCCCACAGAAGCTGGAAGTCCTCGCCCTCGAAACTCGTGACGTCGACGCTCTCCTGGTAGTACCGCTCGGCGAGTGCCTCATACAACTCGGCGGGCGTCATCTGTCCCATCGAGCCGAAGGTCGAGAGGGCACGCTCGCACGCGGCGCGAGCGGCCGCATTCTTCGTCGCGCCCATCACCTCCGCGAGGTAGGGCAGCGAGGCGGGATACTTGATCACTCCAAGAATATCGGCAACGCGTTCCTGTCCCACGGTGTCCAGCCCGCGAAGGGCTGCGCTGAGCGGGGCAACCGCCTTTGGCCCCATGGCGACGAGAACGCCCTGAGCCTCCGCCCGAAGAATTGGATCGCTGTTGTTCAGCAGCGCGATCAGAAGCTGCGGCACCGCGTACTCGCTCGCAAACTTCAATCGCTCGGTGGCGATGACGCGACCGCGCGTCGTGCCCGTGAGCATCTTGATGCTCGCCTCGATCTGCTTGGGGTCGCGGGCTGTCTCAAGCCGGCCCTTGGTGTAATCGCGGATCAGGCTGGCGGCGATCGGCTCCAGATCGCCCATTCGCACGGCCTTGGCTGTCGCGGCGTCGAAGCGATCGGCCCCGACAAACTCGGAGCCCTCCACCATCTTCACAAAGTCGCGGGGCGAGATCTTGCGGGAGATCAGCTCCGTGCCCATCGCCTGGGCGAGCTTGGACTGATCGATGTTGACGTAGTGGATGAAGTCGCTCAGTACCTGCTCGGGCTTCATCTTGCTCGCGTCGACCGCGTCTTGCGCGAGGGCCACCACGGGAAATCCCGCAGAGGCCACCATCGCGGCCGCGACAATCGCCGTACCGGACATGAATCGAAAGGTCGAACGAAGGACAGGGGCAAACAAGTCGCTGGCTTGGATCACGATCCACTCCTCATGGCCTGCACGCTCTTTCGAGTCGGCGGCTGGATGGCTTCCGGAGTCCCCGGCCTGTCGAGGCCGCGGACGACTGACTCTTTCCGGTCGAGCCTCGACCGGAAACCCCACCCCAAACAACCACGTCTTTCGGGGTTCCCGGCATTCCCAGAAAGACGCAATCAAAACCCAAACCAACTCCCACACCCATCCCAAGGGGGATCAGTATACGGACACAAATCCCACTGCGGCGGGCGACAGTACGCCGCCGACCGCACGGGGGTTGCCCCGCTTCCCGCAATCGACCCATGATCGGGTTGAAAGTGCGGCCAAGAGGCGGGATGGGCACTCTACACGAAATCAGGCGTGCCTGTCAATCGAGCGAGACAACCGGGACGATTGCGGCTGGCACCCCGTCCAAATCTCGTCCGAGAAAGGAAATTGTGCTCCCAGTCGACGCCTCACGGTGAAGAGGCTGCTCAAAGGCACCGATCCACCGTTTGCACGGCTCCACGGATGGACCCGGCCCCACCCCGATGTGTGCTGAGGTGAGATAAATGGCGTTTGAAAAAGAAGTCCTGACCACCGGCGAAGTCGCCAAAATCTGCAACGTCGCGCCGCGAACCGTTTCCAAATGGTTCGATTCGGGGGCCCTCAAGGGCTACCGGATTCCCGGCTCGCGTGACCGTCGCATCCCCACGGGTGAACTGATCCGGTTCATGAAGGCCCACAGCATGCCCATCGACGGGCTGATGTCGGGTCGAACCCGGGTGCTGCTCGTCGATGGCGAGCGCGAGGTGAGCGACACCTTGCAGCGGATCCTGACCGAACAGACCAACTACGAGGTGCACACCGCCAACTCGGGCTTCAGCGCCGGGATGGAGGCCGAGCGGTTCAAGCCGCATGTGCTGCTCCTGGACATCCACCTGGGCGACGGCGATGCCAAGCAGGTCGCCGACATGGTCCGCAAGAGCGAGAATCTCCAGTTCACGCGGATCATCGCGATGAGCGGGAAACTCACCGACGGCCAGGTGCACGGGCTCAAGGGCATGGGCTTTGATTCGTTCCTGAAAAAACCTTTCCAGGTGAGACAGGTCGTGGAGGCCATCGAGTCGGCTACGAACATCGCGGCCTGAGCCAGCTTGAAGTGAAATTGTGAACGCCGCGATCGGAGGAGATCGCGGCGTTCTTTCTTTTTATCCGGGCCGGCGGCTGTCATCGCCTTCTTGTGATTCCCGGTACACTGGGACATGCTCCGATCTGGCTTCATTCTTTGCGTTCTGGCGGTCCTCATTCCTGGCTGTGCTTCGCCGCAAGGTGCCGCAAACCAGCAGCCCATGCCCAGCCCACGAGGCGTGGTGATCCTGCACGGCTCCGATGGCTCGCCCGCGACGTGGGACGAGCTTGTGACCAAGGCAGCCGCCTCGCAGGCGGTACTCGTGGGCGAGAATCACGGGCACCCGCTGGGGCTCGCGTCGGCGGCGGCGCTTTGGTCGGACCTGATCGCCAAGGCCCCCACCGCCGCCCTTGCGATGGAGTTCGTCGAGCGGAATGAGCAGTCGAGGTTGGATGATTATCTCGCCGGGCTCATCACCCAGGCCGAGTTCGAGAAGGCGACGAATCGAACGCCGGGGAATTATCCGCCAGGGCATCGAACGATGGTGGAGGCTGCGAAAGCGGCCCGCCGCCCTGTTTCCGCGGCAAACGCCCCACGTGTGTACGTGCGGCTCTCACGCACCGATGGATATGACCGGCTTCGAGCATTGACCCCCACACAGCAACTGCTCTTTCGGATTCCCGATGAGCTGCCAACCAACAGCTACCGGGCGGCGTTCGACAAGGTCATGTCCGAATCCAGCGGACCTGGCCACACTGCGTCACCGAAGGCCGAATCGGCGGAAGCCCGTGCGGCGGAACGATCGAGGCTTGACGCGGCATTTCGGAGCCAATCGCTCTGGGACTGGACGATGGCCGAATCGGTGGCGCGATCTATTCAGGCGGGCAGCACACCCACGATGCTGGTTGTCGGCTGGTTTCACGTTGCAAACACCGGTGGCACGGTGCAGGCCCTGGAGCACCTGAGGCCGGGCACGCGGGTGGTGACGGTCTGCTTTGTGGGCCGCTGGTCAAGATCGCTCAACGACGAGGAGAAGGGGCGGGCTGACTATGTGGTGTTTGTCGGGCCGGGCGAGGAGTAGGCTGTGGAGATCACGCCAGCCCGCCGAATTTCCGAGTTCGCCCCGCGAAATCGCGGATCGCCGTGTGCAATTCGCGCACGCCGAAGTCGGGCCACAGCACGTCAGTTACGTGCAGTTCGGCGTAGCTGATCTGCCACAGCAAATAGTTGCTGACGCGCATCTCGCCCGCGGTGCGGATGAGCAGATCGGGGTCGGGCATACCGGCGGTGTAGAGCGCCGCGGCGAAAAGGTCTTCGGTGATGTCGCCGGGTCTGAGTTCGCCCTTGGCCACGCGTGTCGCAAGGGCCTTAGCGGCATCGACGATCTCGGCGCGCGAGCCGTAATTCAGCGCGAGGCAGAGGGTGATCCCGAGCTGCGACGCTGTCACCTGCTCGACGGCGTCGATCGCCTCGGCCAGCTCGAAGGGGATGCGCTCGCGGGAGCCGATGGCTCTGAACCGCACGCCTTGCTCGACGAAATTGGCGGCCTCGAGCGAGAGCTGCTCGCTGAAAAGCTCCATGATCGCGGTGACCTCCTCGATGGGCCGTTTCCAGTTCTCGTTGCTGAAGGAATAGAGCGTGAGCTGCTCGACACCAAGCTTGCCGCACTCGTTGAGTGTGCGGCGGATTGAGTCGGCCCCCGCACGGTGTCCCTGCCTGCGATCCAGATCGCGGGCCTTGGCCCAGCGCCCGTTCCCGTCCATGATGATCGCGATGTGCCGCGGAATTTTGCACGGATGGATGTCGGGGAGCCGGGCGAGCGGGTCGGCGTTGGGCAGCCTCGCCCGCATCGCCGCGAGGGCTGCGATAGCCGCGGGATCCTGGGCAAAAGCTGGGCTGATGGACATGGGGTGCTGCGGGAAGGAATTGGTCACGACGAAGGTACGTCAGACTTCCATCGTCTGTTCGCGGTCGGGGCCAACAGAGACGATCGTGATCGGCACGCCCACGAACTCCTGGATGAGATCGATGTACTTTCGAGCTGCGACGGGCAGGTCCGAGATCGAGCGGCAGGTGCCAATCTCATCGCCAAACCCCGGCACGTTCTGGAGCACCGGGATTGCCTTGGAAAGGTCGGCCGCGTCGGGAATGAAACGGTCGGTCCGCTCACCATCGACCTCATACGCGGTGCAGATGCGAAGCTCGGGGTGCCCAGCGAGAACGTCGAGCAGCGTCATGGCGATGCCGGTCGCACCGTTGATCATTGCGGAGTATTTCACCGCGACAAGATCGAGCCAGCCCACGCGGCGCGGACGACCCGTCGTCGTGCCAAACTCGCGGCCCTTGGTGCGGATGCGATCGCCCGTCGCGTCGAAGAGCTCGGTGGGCAAGGGCCCCGAACCCACACGCGTTGAATACGCCTTCATAACCCCCAGTACCTGGCCCACGCGCTGCACCGGCACGCCGCTGCCCACGCCGATGCCCGCGACGGCGCACGAGGAGCCGGTGACGTATGGATACGTGCCGTGATCGACGTCCAGGAGCGTGCCGTTGGCGGACTCAAAGAGCAGCTTCTGTCCCTTGGCAATCATGCCGTGGAGGAGATAGGTCGTGTCGCGGATGAGGGGTGCGAGCCGCTTGCCCGCCGCCAGTGCGCTGGCGAGCATGGGCGCGGGGTCGAGCTCGTGCGTGCCGCCCGAGAGGTCACGGAGCATGGCCGCCTTGAGTGCGCACGCGAGATTGATCTTGGCCCTGAGCACGTCTTCGCGGAGCAGATCGCCCACGCGGATCGCCGTCGCACGCTGGATCTTGTCGGCGTAGGCGGGCCCGATGCCTCGCTTGGTCGTGCCGATCTCGGTCTGCCCTTCACCCGAGCCAACAGGACGCTGCGAGCCGGCGCGCTTGAGGACTTCCTCGCGGAAGGCGTCCTCGTCCTTGTGATAGGGCATGACGACGTGGGCGCGGCTCGAAAGAACCAGGCCCGATGTGTCGACGCCACGGGACGAGAGCCCGTCGAGCTCCTTGAGCAGCCAGTCGGGGTCGATGACCACGCCGTTGCCGATGACGGCGAGCTTGCCCGGATAAAGGATGCCCGAAGGGATGAGGTGAAGGGCGTATCGCTCGCCCTTGACGACGACGGAGTGCCCGGCGTTCGCGCCCCCGTTATACCGGACCACGGCGTCGTGCCGAGACGCGAGCAGGTCAACAAGCTTGCCCTTGCCCTCGTCGCCCCATTGGAGCCCGACGACCGCGGTGCAGGAAGCGGCCGGTGATTGAGACGCTGTGTTCATGAGTTCCTCCGAGAATGCCAAGGCAAGGCTAGGTTCTCGGGCTTCTGAAAGGAAACTGCGGCGGAGCATGAAGTTGGGCGGTCGCTCGGTCGATCAACGATGTAGACAGCCCTCGCTCGACAAACCCGCCTTCTAGCACACATCATGGCGACAGAAAACCTCCGAATCATGTGTCCGAATCTCTCGTGCCGAAAGGTGCTCGCGGTACCGATGACGGCACGCGGGAAAACCGTGCGCTGCGGGGGGTGCGGGACCAATATCCGTATCCCGGGCGTGAAGCAGCCCCCGGCCCCGAGCGAGCAGAAGCCCGCCGCCTGATTCAGAGCTTGGGGCCGTCGTCCTTGCCCTCGAGAAAGTCAAAGTCCCACTCGCTGCTGCTGTTGGAGTCGGCTTTCTCCCCCTTGGCCTTTGCGGGGGCGGAGATTGTCGTCTGGCGGCCCGTGTCCTTGGGATCGTGCGAGCCGCCGCCCGACGCTGCTCCGGGCGGGTGGTGCCCCTTCTTGAGGGACTCAGAAACACTGACAGTGGCGGGCTGCCCATCGATGCGCACGACAAAGACAAACTCGCCAAGGCTCAGCACGTCGCCCGCGACAAGCTCGGTCTGGGTGATGCGGCGGCGATTCACGAACGTGCCGTTGCTGGAGCCCAGGTCTTTGACCGCGAGCCTGCTCTCGTCCATCTGCACCTCGCAATGCTGACGCGAGACGCCGGGGCTGTTCATGCGAAGGGCGGCATCGTCCCCGCGCCCGATGAGCATGCGGGGTTTTTTGAGCGGGATGTCCTGTGAGGAGCCGTCGGGTTTGACGAGGATGAGTGAAGCCTGCACCGCGTGTATCCTTTCTGAACGAGCCGTCGCCCCAAACCCGCACGAACACCCACACCAAGCCCGCTGGCCTGGGCACCGGGGACGCTAGGGTATCCGGGCCGGACCGGAGACCCTTTCCTGATGGCTCACAATACCGTACTTCCGATCCTGGGGCAACGCCCGCCGCTCTCGGCCCACCCCTTGGCGGCTGCTGGCAGCATGGTGGGTCGCGCGGGAGGGGCGGTCCGGTCGCTCTATATCCACACCCCGTTCTGCTCGCACAAGTGCCACTACTGCGATTTTTACAGCATTGTCGACACCCGGGACAGGCAGGTGCCTTTCCTCGATCGGCTTGAGCGGGAGCTTGAAGCACTGGCACCTTTTGCGGGCGGCGAGCCCCTGCGGACGATTTTTGTAGGGGGCGGGACACCCAGCCTGCTGCGGCTTGAACTGTGGGAAAGGCTGCTCGACACGCTCTCGCGGCTCTTCGACATGTCGGAAATGCACGGCGTGTCCGGCGGGTGGGGGGAGTTCACCGTCGAGTGCAATCCCGAATCGGTCACGCCAGAATTGATGGCGACGCTTCGCAAGGGCGGGGTGACGCGCGTCAGCATCGGAGCCCAGTCCTTCAACCCCGTGCATCTCAAAGCACTCGAACGCTGGCACGACCCGGCCAATGTATCGCGGGCTGTGGGTCTTGCCCGCGCGGCGGGGATCACGCGGCAGTCGGTCGACCTCATCTTCGCGATTCCAGGGCAGACGCCCGAAGAGTGGGCGGACGACCTGGGGCGAGCGGTCGCGCTGGGCACCGAACATGTCTCGTGCTACGCCCTGACGTATGAGCCCAATACCGCGATGACGGCCCGACTACGACGCGGCGAGTTTTCGGCGGCGGATGAGGAGCTTGAGGCAAATCTCTTCGAGCAGACGCTCGCGACACTTCGCGGGGAGGGGCTCGATCGCTATGAGGTGTCAAACTTCGCGAGGACCGGGGCCGAGTGCCGCCACAACATGGCGTACTGGCGGCAGGAGCAGTGGCTGGCGGCAGGGCCCAGCGCGAGCGGGCACGTCGCGGGGCACCGGTGGAAAAATCCGCCCAGGCTCGATGACTATTTGTCCGTGAGGTGCGGCCTGGGAGAGGTCGTCGATCACGAACCGCCGGATCGGGAACGTGCGCTGGTTGAGAAGATGATGACGGGGCTTCGGCTCCGCGAGGGATTCGACAGCCGTGTGGTGCTGCATGAGGCCGACACGATCCGTCCGTTGGCGGCGACGAGACTCGCGGCTGCGGCTCAGCGGATGTCGGATGATGGCCGTTTGACTCTCGGCGAACGCTGGCAGCTCACCGACTCGGGCTTTCTCATCGCCGATCGGCTCATCGTCGATTTTATGGATGCGCTGGAGGGGTGATCCTGGTGCCACCGCTCCGAAGTGGCACCGCTCTCCGAAGCGGTGCGTTCTACGCCCTGACTCCTGCCAACCTTGTCATGATGTTCGCCATGTCGTGGTCGAACGAGCCGCGGGGAAGCACCTCGTCGGCCCCGGCATCGCGTGCTGCCTGAAGTGCCTGCTTGGCGACGTGAGGCCCGAAAGCGAGAATGCGGATTGCACGCTCGGCGGGGCTTGCGCTCGCGCCGCGAAGGCGGGCGATAAAGGCCATCGCCTCTTCGGGCTTGTCGAGATCGACGAGCAGGGCGGCGACGGGCGAGTCGGCGAGCCGCTCTTCCAGCATCTCGAGCGAGCGCACGGGGCGGCACGCGAGGGTGAGGGCGTCGGCAGTGCCCTTGATTTTGCTGGCCCAGAGCAGGTCGGCGGCGAGGTAGAGGATCATGCACGAGGGTATGTATAAAGCCGGAACTCAAACGACGCGCCGGCGATTGCCGATATATCCTTCCATATGAGTACCTCGCCAACCTCCTCCGCGGCCGCCCCCGTTTCCTCGCCCGTCGCCCCCTCGGCAACCGTCGGACAGAGGCTTCACAGCAGCCCCGTGGTGCGTGCAGCGGTCGATTCGATCATCGGTGAGCTGAAGAAACACTCGGCGATGATCACGGACACGCGACCCGCGAATCCGGGGCTGAAGGAAAGCTACGACGCGCTGATGAAGCGGGCGGCCGACGTGCGCGGGCGCGGGCTGCTCTATCCGTATGTCGGCAGCGGGATCGGCAACGGCACGCTGGTGGAGCTGGCCGACGGCAGCGTGAAGTGGGACATGATCTGCGGAATCGGCGTCCACTTCTTCGGGCACTCCGACCCCGACCTCGCGGCAACGGCGGTCGCCAGCGGCATCGACGACACGCTCAAGCACGGCAATCTGCAATCCAACTTCGAGGCCCACCAGTTCGCCGAGACGCTGCTGGCCGAGGCCAAGAAGAACAGCAAGCTCAAGTTCGCGTACCTTGCCACCGGCGGGGCGATGGCCAACGAGAACGCGCTCAAGGTCTGCTATCAGAAGCACGCCGTCAACGGCGGCGCTCCGCGCGTCATCGCGTTCAAGGACTGTTTCATGGGCCGCTCGATCACGATGTGCCAGATCGGCGACACGGCCGATTATCGCCAGGGCGTGCCGCTCTCGACGCTCGTCGATTACATGCCCTTCTGGGACGACGCGGCCGCCGCGAGCATGGGCAAGGCGAAGTTCATCGACATGGGGCTCGCCCATCTCGAATCGCTCTTTGACCGCTACCCCGGGCAGCACGCGTGCTTCATCTTCGAGCTTGTGCAGGGTGAGGGCGGGTTCAACGTGGGCGACCGCGACTACTTCAAGGCCCTGATGGACCTGTGCAAGGCTCGCAAGGTCGCGGTGTGGGATGACGAGATCCAGTGCTTCGGACGCACGTCGCGGATGTTCGCGTACGAGCTGTTCAACCTGGGCGAGTATGTCGATGTCTTCTGCGTGGGCAAGATGACGCAGGTGTGCGCGACGCTCTACACCGAGGAGTACAACCCCAAGCCGGGCCTGCTCAGCGGCACGTTCACCGGCGAGGGCGTCAGCTTCCGCATGGGCACGCGGATCATCGAGCGCCTGCGCGACGGCTCGGGCGATTACTACGGCGACAACGGCGCGTTCGCACGCCACCAGACCGAGTTCCGCAAGCTTGCGGCGGGCCTCGTCGCCAAGTATCCGCAGTACTTCCCCAAGGTCGCCGACCGCGCGGGGTTCGATCAGCCGCTCTTCGGCGGCATCGGCGGCATGATGAAGTTCACACCATTCGCGGGGCGGAAGGACAAGATCGGTGCGCTGTGCAAGGCGTGCTTCGAGGAGGGCGTGATTCTCTTCTCGTGCGGGCACGGGCCATACCATGTGCGGATGCTCCCGCCGCTGCCTGTGTTCAACATCGGCGATTGGCCGCGTGTGTTCGCGTGCATTGAGAGGGCGATGGTGAGGGTTGGGGTGTGAGTTACCGAGAGGTGCAGCGCGAGAGTCAACGATGACTCCGGCGTAGCCAATCGCGCGCAAACATCGCAAGCGGGGACCGGAGTCGCGTATGGGATTCGCGACGAATCATCCCCGATTGTGGCGGGCGATTGGGCAGACGCGATATGAGTACACCCGACCGACAGACGGTGCATGTTGCGGAATGCTCCGCCCAAACTCCATTTTCCTCGAATCTGTATGAATCCGCGTATCCTTTCGCCTTCTCATGGCATCACACCGGAACCGTTTGTCGGAATGTCTGGCCACGGGACTGAGGTGTTCTGGCCGAAAGGCCAAAGCGGAGGAAGAAGTATGAAGTATTCGTTGTTAGCGATTGCTATCGTGACTGGAGCGTCATCGACGGCCTGGGCCCAGGTGGGCTTTGGCATCACCCGTGACAATCGAATCGTCTCGTTCGAGTCCACTGCGCCGGGCTTGATCTACTCCAACAACGCCATCGGGGGCCTCAACGCCAACGAGCGTGTCCTGAGCATCGACGCCCGTCCGGCCACCGCAAACGGGCAGTTGGTCATCCTGACTTCCGACAGCCGCCTGCTGAGTGTTGACTCCGCGGGCAACACCACCGCGCTGGGCCCGGCCTTCACCCCGCTCCTGGGCGGCTCGGACTATTCCATCGACTTCAACCCCACCGTCGACCGCATTCGTGTCGTCGGCGGCGTCGGAGGCAATGAAAACTTCCGCCTCAACCCAGTCACCGGTGGCCGGGTTGCTGGTGACGCCGCCCTCACATTTGCCTCGGGCGGCGCACCCAACGCCGTCGGCGTCGCGTACCGCTTCTGGAACTTTGGTGGCAACGCGCCCGTCAACACGGTCCGCGAGTACATTCTTGATCTGGGAATCAACGGCCTCTCGCTCGCCGAAGTCGGTTCGATGGCGGGCGGTAACGCATCCTTCAACGCGGGCGTGAGCACCCTCATCGGCGCGCTGGGCATCGTCCCCAGCGACGGGCTCGTGGGCTTTGACATCTACGGCCCCACCGATGTGGCTTACGTCTCGGCCAACGGCATCACCGGCACGACCCTCTACTCGATCAACCTTTCCACGGGGGCCGCCACGGCGATCGGCGCCTTGGGCGTCAACCTCACCGATATCACCTTCGCCGTTCCCGCACCGGGCTCGGCCGCGCTCATGGGCCTGGGTGGCTTGGCCATGACGCGCCGCCGCCGCCGCTGATCGAACGACACGGACTCCCGCTCCTCTCGGGAGACATCGCAATGGAAACAGGCCTGGGCCAACGCCTGGCCGGTTTCGTTGCGCACTTGCACGACACAGTTGCCACAGGTCGTATTCTTCGGGATGCTCAGATCACACCTTGCGGCTGGGGCGATGACGGCGTTGTTGGCGATGTTGGTGGTCGGAACCGCGACTGGCCAGCCGGGGGCGGTTCCTGATCGCCTCTTCTACTGCGCGACCAACCTGCAGGTGGATGCCAACGCCGACAAGGTGGCGGCACTCATCACGCGGGCGAAGGCTGCGGGGTACACGGGGGTGCTGCTGTCTGACTCGAAGTTCGGACACCTGAAGGATGTGCCCGACCGTTACTTTGTGAATGCACGCAAAGTGAAGGCGGCGGCGGATGCCGGCGGGATCGAGATCATTCCGGCGGTGTTTCCCATCGGCTACTCCAACGACCTGTTGTCCAACGACCCGAACCTGGCCGAGGCTCTGCCCGTGCGCGATGCGGCGTTCATTGTGCACGCCGGCGAGCTTGCGATCGAGCCCGACGCGGCGGCCCGGCTCCCCGGCGGCGACATGAGTGATCTGAAAAAGTGGTCGTGGCACGACGACTCGGTGGCGAGCGAGGGCGGGGCGGCGAAGGTGCAGGACCAGCGCGGCAAGAACGCCCGCATCGTGCAGAAGCTCACGCTCAAGCCCTACCGGCAGTACCACGTGTCGGTGCGGGTTCGCACGAAGGACTTTCGCGGCACGCCGGAGATCAAGGCGCTGACCGCGAAGGCGGGGACGCCGAATCCGCGCGACGACGACCCATCCACGCTGATTTTCTCCGCGCTGGGTGTGAAGCCGACGCAGGATTGGACGGTACACCACGCCGTCTTCAACACGCTGGGGCACACCGAGGTGAATCTGTACTTCGGCGTGTGGGACGGTTCCACCGGCACGCTGTGGTTCGACGACGCGAAGATCGAGGAAGTCGGCCCGCTGAACATCGTGCGGCGGATGGGTGCGCCGGTGTCGGCGAAAGTGGCGGGCAAGGAGACGCCGCTGGTCGAGGGGACGGATTACGAGGCGATCGCGGACCCGCACATGGGGAACGTGCCGTGGCCGGGCGGGTATGAGGTGTACCACCAGCCGCCGAAGATCAAGCTGAAGACGCCCCTCACCGATGGCACGCGGGTGCTGGTGTCGTACTTCCACGTGGTGACCGTGGGCGACGGGCAGGTGATGATCTGCCCGTCGGAGGCGAAGACGCTCGAATTGCTGCGCGATCAGGCCCGGCGGGTGCACGAACTGTGGCACGTCAAAGGGTAGTGCCACCTGCCGACTCAGTTCGCTAGGGTAGATGATATCGCTCGGCACCCGCCTATCAGGCCGACTGAAGGTCACTTGACAGGAATATCACCACCTGGTATGTTGCGAACGCAGATTGCCGGTCGGCGTGTGCCGGTCGGCGTGTGCCGGTCGGCAGGACCGGCCTGCGCTCCAGCGTCGTGGGCTGCTCTTGGTTGCGGGACGCTGGCGGAGCCTTCCACATGAGGCGTTTCCTTCTGATCGGTTTGGTCATGCTTTTGAGCATGTTCTCCACGGCGCGATCGGCGCTGGCGCAGACCACCTGGCGTGGCGATCTTGGCACATGGGACGTTCATGCCGGCATTTCGACAACGCAAAGTAGGGTGGCTGGTTTTTTGGCTGTCCAACAGAGCCTCGTTGTTGCTGGCGAAAACTTTGCGGTTGTCTGGTTCGGGCGCTCCGCAAGCGGCACGTGGGCCGCCCACGCATGGCACAGTCTGGACATTGCCTCGGCAATCAGTTACGCGCGAGTCGCATCAGGCGACCCGAATCTGTTTGCCAACAACCACGACTTGGGACTGGCGCTGTTGGACCTGGAAGCGGTGGTTCCCCCCGTCACATTGATTGGAGGCCTTCCAGAGGGCGACCCCTGGGGAGAGGCAGCGCTTGAATCCGAGGACCCACCCGCGGTCGTGGAGTTTCTCGCCGATTTGGGATACGCTGCCGCCCCGCTCCTCTCGGGCATGCTCGCGTTGGACGCATCTGGCGCGCCCGCGAGCGCTGGGCAGGTGAGCGCGAACAGTTTGCTCGACGATATGACCAACGCCGCCGAGACCGCCGCGTTTGGAAGCTCGACCGCGATCGCGAGTTTGGCACAACTTTGTTATTGCCGGGCCGTCACGACGACGACCTATGGCCCGTGGACCTGCTATCACACGCATCCCGGACCCGCCGGACGTGTATGTCTGTATTCATCGACTGCCACGGTCACCCTCTCGTACACCAGCACAACGTTCATCTGGTGCAACGCTTGCCCTGCTCCGACCACCACCACGAAGACTGTCTATGGAGTATGGCGTACAAACAGCGACAACGGGTCGTGCGCAACCTTCAACGGCACGACGACGAATCCGCCGGAGATCAGAGACCAAAAACCAACAGAGCTTGAAAATTAGTAGGCAGCCCCACGAAACCATTTCAGATACAAGTGATTCGCAGACTTTCCCGATCCTTTGGCTCTCTGCTATGTATCCCGCTTCTGGGGCTCATGGTGGGTGCTGTATCCACCCAACTCCTTCGCCTCGAGACTGAGACGCACGGAAGATATGCGCAGTTTCCTTGGCTTGGTCGCTTTGGAAAGTCGCTGGGCCAATCGGGCATCCTGGGTGAACCCCTTGAGTGGCAGCCCTACTGCCTTGAACTGACCAAGAGTCAATACGGCCTCGGGTACGACAGCAACGCGATCGAGGATGCTGACTTTGGAATCACACCTCTGCTGGTATCAATGTTGATCTGCCACGCGACCGCCATGCTTGTGGCGGTCGCGTGGTGGTCATGGACGTCACACTCTCGTTTCGATGATGGGCTGGGCTCGGTGCTTCCTGTTCGCACACGTCTCAGACTCTCCCTTCCATCTCCAACCTCAATGGTGCTGGCGGGCCTGCTCTGGCCTACCGCCCCATACTTTCTTTGGATCGCCTGGGAAGCGATCTACTTTCGCAGCATGGTTGGTGATCCAACACAGCCCAGGGTTCCGCCTGTCATGCTGTTGGGCCCGATGCACAAGGTCTGGATCGGATTTCCAACCATCGGACTCATCTTCGCAGCCTGGCTTCTCACGACGATCTGGTTCCACATCTCTCGTGTCCGTCGGTCGCTCGACGCCGCGCTGGATGCCAAGTTCGTCCAACTCGGTCGATGCCCACGCTGTGGGTACCTCGGCGCGGGCAGCGGCGTTGGTCCAACTTCCGTATGCGTCGAGTGCGGGGACTTGACATCGCAAGATGCCTTGCCTGGTCGCGCCTTTGCGGTTCCACTCGTATCCTGGCTAATCAGGCATCCGCGAAGAGTCATGGCCCTCGTCCTTCTCCTCATCGCGTCGTTGTCTCCAAGTTGGGGCGGCGTTGCTCTGTACGAGTGGATGACCCACCATGGCGGAAGTCGCCCACTAGGGCTCGATCCGTACGTACGCTTCTTGCTCACGTGGGCCGCCGACTGGAGCGGGGCGCAGGGCCCGTTCTGGCGGTAAACACGAGAACCATGTACGGATTCATCCAACTGAGCGGCTTTGCAACATCGTGCCCGACCTACAACGGCACGACAACCAACCCTCCGAACATCCAAGACACTGACCCAACCCCCCCCTAGATGCCTGCGAAGAACGAGAATGGAGACTGCCTTTGGAGTTGGACTCGCATGTGGGCCGATCAAGATTCACCGCACGCTTAGTGCTGTTTGTTCTTGGCCTCGTTCCAGGCGCGATCTTTCTTCAGTACTTGCGGCACGACTCGTTCCTTCCCTGGTTGAACCGGTTTGGACGAGCCCTGGGCGAATCC
>JAYVUC010000142.1:0-32763 GCA_043788295.1 Phycisphaerales bacterium | reverse complement strand
ATGTTCGGGCCGTGCCGTTGGAGACGGCTGAAGAGTTACCCCACCACAATTGACGCGACTTTCATGAACGACCACTCCTCATTGATACGGGACGCTACTTCGCACCGCCGTCCGACTTCTCCGCGCTGGCTTCCAGGAACCTCTCAAGCGCACCCCGAACCGCCGCGAGCTTGCTTGGAGTCAGCTCCGAAAGCCCGAATATCCACGTGAACCACAGCCCGTCGATCGCCAGCCGAATTGCTTCGCCCACACCCGCGGGGAGCCCGTCATTCCCGACGCGTGCCGCCAGATCTCTCCGATAAGCCCGCAGCGGCTCGATATGCGCCGGATTGTGAACCAGTGCCGCCATCATTACCAGCCCGCGACGCCGCACCGTCTCGGTCCACTGATCCGCCGACGACAAGCAAAGCCCCAGCACCGCGCGCGACGCCCGGCCGGGCCCGATCGGCTCCGCCTTCATCGCACCCTCATAGTCCGCCTGATGCCCGCACACCTTTCGCGCCACCAGCGCGTCGATCAGCGCGTCCTTTGTTGGAAAGTGGTGCAAGAGCCCGCTCTTGCTCAGCCCGGCCTCTTTCGCAACGATCTCGAACGAGAGCTTGCCGATCCCCTGGCGCACGATCACTTCCTCGGCCGCATCCAAAAGGGCATCACGGCTCGCCGCCCGGGTCTCGATGGATTTGCAGGATCGCAAGACCGAGCATACAGACCGACCGGTCGGTTATCAAGCCAGACCACCACGGGATTTCACCGACGTACGCTCCGTTCGCCGCATCGCTGGATCGCCCGCCCCTTTCGGAGAATCACATGCACGCGATCGACGACACCCACAATCCCACCCTCAAGTCCTGGGTGGAATCAGCCAACGACCCCGCCACCGACTTTCCGATCCAGAACCTGCCCCTCGCCTCCTTCATGGCCTCCCACGACGACCAAGGCGATGACCACGGCGACAACGAGGCCCACGCCCATGAGCACCTGGGCATACCCATCGGCGACCGCATCGTCGATATCTCCTCGCTCGCTGAATCCGGCGCCCTCGAACTCGACGACGAGACCATCGATCTTCTTCACCTGCCCACCTGGGCATACTTTGGCATCACTGCCGACTTCATGACCGAGCTGCGCCGGCGAGTGCAGGACTTCCTCCGCGCCGACCGTCCCGCCGGTGGTCAGCAGCAACGTCGCCTCCGCGACAAGTGCGTCATACCCATCGCCGATGTGCAGCTTGTCGCGCCCGTCGCCGTGGGCAACTACACCGACTTCTACGCCAGCATCCACCACGCCGCCACCGTCGGTGCGATGTTCAGACCCGACAACGCCCTGCTGCCCAACTACAAGCACATCCCGATCGGCTACCACGGGCGTGCCTCGTCGATCGTCGTCAGCGGCACCGACATTCGCCGCCCCAATGGCCAGCAGTCACCACCCGACGACGCGCCGCAGTCGGGCCCCACTTTCGGCCCATGCAAACTCCTCGACTACGAGCTCGAAGTCGGCTGCGTCATCGCCCAGAGCAACACGCAGGGCACGCCCATCCCGCTCGCCAAGGCCCAGGATCACATGCTGGGGCTCGTACTCGTGAACGACTGGTCCGCCCGCGACATCCAGAAGTGGGAATATCAGCCTCTGGGCCCATTCCTCGCCAAGAACTTCGCAACCACAATCTCCCCGTTCGTCGTCACACTCGATGCCCTCGCGCCCTTCCGCTGCCCGGGCCCAAGCCGACCCGATGGCGATCCCAAGCCATTGCCTTACCTCACCGACGCCGGCGATCAGCAGCACGGGGGCTTCGACATCGCGCTCGAAGTCCACCTGCAATCCGCCGAGATGCTCAAACGCGGCCTCTCGCCCATCCGCCTCAGCCAGGGCTCATTCCGCGACATGTACTGGTCGCTCGCGCAGCTCATCACCCACCACACGTCCAACGGGTGCAACCTCGAGCCCGGCGATCTGCTCGCCAGCGGCACGATCAGCGGCCAAGCCCACGACAGCCGAGGGTGTCTCCTCGAACTCACGTGGGGCGGCAACGACCCCGCGACTGGTAAGCCCAAGCCACGTAAACCAATCGAACTGCCGACTGGTGAGAAACGCACCTTCCTCGCCGACGGCGACACCGTGATCCTGAAAGCCTCGTGCCAGCGCGATGGCTTCCGCCGCATCGGCTTTGGCGAGTGCCGCGGCACGATCGCGTCCGCACTGACCTGAGCGTTGGCTCGAATTGCCCGAAGGAGTCTTTCATGCTTGTGCAGGACCTCGTCGCCGCGATGGAGCGGATCGCCCCGCTCGAACACGCCGAGTCTTGGGACAAAGTCGGCCTGCTCGTCGGCAGCCGCACAAAGCCGCTCGCCTCGCACATGCTCTTGACCATCGATCTCACCGAACGGGTGCTCGCCGAGGCCATTGCGCTTAGAGCCGGGGCCATCATCGCATATCACCCGCCGATCTTTGAGCCTCTGGCCCGCATCACCGATGCGACGCCCCAGCAGCGCATCGTTTTTGGCGCGATCGAGTCCGGCATCGCCATTTATTCCCCCCACACCGCTCTCGACGCCGTGCCCGGCGGCATCTGCGACTGGCTTTGCGAGGGGATCAGCGGCGGCCAAGGCACCATCGTGGGCGACTGCCGCGCCCTCATCCCCCACGCTGCCCTGCGACAGACCCAGGAAGTCAAAGTCGTCACCTTCGTGCCCGCGCAGCAGGCCGAAACCGTGCGGAACGCCCTGGCCACCGCTGGTGCTGGCATCATCGGGGGCTACCGCGTCTGCTCCTTCGCGGCCTCGGGCACCGGAACCTTTCTGGGAGACCCCGGAACCGCACCCTCGGTGGGCACTCCCGGCAAGCTCGAATCGGTCACCGAGCTTCGCCTGGAAATGGTCTGCTCCAAGGCAGCCCTTTCGCTCGCTCTCGAAACCCTGCGCCGATTTCACCCATACGAGGAACCGCCCGTCGACGTGTACGAACTCCTTCCCAAGCCGCAGCGCAACTTTGGCCTGGGTCGCAGGCTCCACCTGGATCGCCCCGCCACACTGGCCGAGATCGCCCAGCGTCTGCGGCGGCATCTGGGATCGTGCATCCGCATCGCAGATTGCGGGCACATCGGGCCAATCTCAACCATCGGCGTGTGCGCCGGTTCGGGTGGTGAGCTCGCGCAGACAGCCCGTGCCGAGGGGTGCGAGGCGTATGTGACAGGCGAATTGAGCCACCACAAGGTCATGGCGTCGCTCCACGCGGGCATGTCGGTGATACTGGGGGAACACACGGGGACCGAACGCGGCTACCTCCCCCGTCTCGCCCAGCGCCTCGGCGCCGAATTGCCGGGATGCCAACCGACCGTGAGCCGCGAGGATGTCGATCCGCTCCGTCCACTCTGATCGTGCTCGGAAGTAGTCGGCGAGAAGAGGCATATTCCTCTTGGGCGCGGTTGTCGTTGTTGCTATGATCGGCTCTCTCATGGGCAAGCCACCACCGTCCGAGCCAAGACTCTTGCCCAAGCCAGCGGTGGTTGAGATGCCCACTGTGCTTTCGGAGCTGCGGGCCGATCCACATTTGGATTCGCGTGCGGCAAGAGGGCCCGAGATTCGGACTTACGAACAGGCGATGGCCCTTCTTGCGAGCCGCATGGATGTCGAGCGTCTCGCACCAGCCCAAATCCCGCCGGCCACCCTCCGCCTTGACCGCATGAAGGCGCTCGTGCAGGCGCTCGGACACCCCGAACGAGAGTTCAAGTCCGTGCACATCGCCGGAAGCAAGGGAAAGGGCAGCACCTGCGAGATGGTCGCCGCCGCTCTCACTGGCTGCGGGTACGCGACGGGCCTGTTCACAAGCCCGCACCTCGTGCACATGCGAGAGCGCATCAGGCTGGGCCCCACGCCGATCTCCGAGAGCGATTTCCTTCACGTCATCCGCAAGGTGGCATCCGTGCTGCCCGCGGTCGAGAAAAAGCACGGGCCCGCAACATTCTTTGAGATTCACACCGCCGCCGCGTTCGTCTATTTCGCCGATCAAGCCGTCGACATCGCCGTCATCGAGGTCGGACTGGGCGGGCGGCTCGATTCCACCAACGTCATCACGCCCGAGGTCGCGGCGATCACGGCGATCCAGCTCGAACACACCGCCATTCTGGGCACGACACTCGCCGCAATCGCCGCCGAGAAGGCCGGCATCTTCAAGCCCGGCGTCAAGGCGATCACGATCGACCAGCCCGCCGAGGTTCTCGCCGTATTCAGTCAGACCGCCGCCGCCGTCGGCAGCCCGTTCCAGGTCGTCGGACGCGACATCGAGTTCACACAGCGCTTCGAGCGGGCGACCGCGGGCGGCCCCTCCTACGTCGTGTGCCTCTCGACAGCGCGGTCGAACTTCGAGCACTTTCCAGTGCCACTCATGGGCGAGCATCAGGCGATCAACTGCGGCCTGGCCCTGGGGATTCTCGACGCGCTCCGCGAGCGCGACATGGACAAGATCACCGACAAGGGCGTCGCGGCGGGACTCGCAAAGACCCCGGCGATCGGGCGTATCGAACCGATCTGCCGTTCGCCACGCATCATCGCCGATGGTGCCCACACCCCCGACTCCATTCGAGCACTGCTCCGGGCGATCGGCACCCATCTCAAGTACGACAACCTCATCGTCGTCTTCGGGTGCGCCGCCGACAAGGATGTGAGTGCCATGGTCGCAAAGCTTGGGGCCGGCGCCGACAAAATCATCTTCACCAAGGCGACCGACAACGCCCGCGCCATGGAGCCCCGTGAGCTGCAACGACGCTTCGCCGAGACGTCTGGGAAAATGACGCAGACCTCGCCCACGCTCAAAGAGGCGATCAACCTCGCCGCCCGGGCGGCCGGACGGGAAGACCTCATCTGCGTCACCGGCAGCTTCTATGTCGCGGGCGAGGCGAAGAGGCTGCTTGCCGAACGCGACGCCCAGCACAGCGCCTGACGCTCGCCAGCTTTGCGTTGATTCAAATCCGCGGGTCGATCCATCGGTACGCCACATCCACCGCCGCGTTGAACACCACGAGCATCGCGCCAAAGCTCAGCACCGTCCCGATGATGAGGAACAGGTCCTTGTTCAGCACAGCATTCACGAAATGCTCGCCCATCCCGGGAATCTGGAAAATTCGCTCTACCACGAACGATCCCGTCATCGCATACGCCGTCGCCGGGCCGACATAGCTGACCACAGGCAATATCGCGTTCCGCAGCACATGCCGCAGCACAACCGTTCGTTCAGGCAGCCCCTTCGCACGGGCTGTGCGGGCATAGTCGGACTGGAGTTGCTCGATCATTCCCATCCGCGTGAGCCGTGCGATATACGCGGCAAACGGCAGGCTCAGCGTGAACGCGGGCAGCACGAGATGCGCCGGCGTCCCCCATCCACCGACCGGAAGCCACGCGAGCCACACGCCAAATGCCAGCACAAGCGCGGTCCCCGTCACAAAGCTCGGCACGCTGACCCCGACAAGCGCAAGTGCCAGCGTCGCCGAATCGAGCACCGTGCCGGGCCTGATCGCCGCCACAACACCCGCCCCGACTCCCAGCACCGTCGCGATCAGCATCGCCGCCGCACCCAGTGTCATCGACACGGGCAAGGCCGAGCCGATGATCTCGTTCACGCGCCGATCCGAATACTGCAAGCTCGGCCCAAGATCAAAGACCGGCCTGATCGGCGGCGGCAATCCCGCCGCTCTCGCCCGCTCCTTCGCTGCGGTTGCGACCCCGTTCACGCACTCCCTGCACCACCGCACACCCGAGACCGAGTCGAGGTACGAAACATAGAACCGCCCGAAGCTGTCGAGGTTGTACTGACGCTGCATCGCCTCACGCACCGCCGCACTGGGCCTGCGCCCCTCGGGCTTGTCCAGCGGGCTCCCCGGCACAGCCCACGCCAGCGCGAGCGTCACCGTATAGATCGCCAGCAGGATCAACGGCAACTGCACGAGTCGCCTGAAGATGAGCCCGATCAATTCATCGCCCCTTTCCGCCCGCAGTCACCCGGAGCCGGAAGAGATGCTGCTCCTGTCGCACGTCCGCCGAGAGCCCTTCAAGCCGGTGCGCGTCGAACAGGTACACCTGCGTGAAATGAAACAACGGAATGATCGGAGCCTGATCCTCGATCACGAACCGCTCGGCCTCGCCCAGAAGCCCCAGCCGCCGCGCCGAATCACGCTCCCGTGACGCTGCCAGCAGCATCGAGTCGTACTTCTCATTCACAAATCGCCGGTCGTTGTTGTTGTTCTGGCTGTGGGAGATATCCAAAAACGTCGTCGGGTCGCCATAATCGCCGAACCAACTCGCTCGGCTCATCATGTACTTCCCCGTCTTGACCCGGTCGCCAAACACCCGCCCCTCGACCTGCACCAGCTCGATCTGGACCCCAAGCTCACGCAGCCAGTTCCGCTGGAGTGATTGTGCGATCAATTCGTGCCCGCCGTCCCGTGCAAAGAGGTACTCGATCGGCGGCAGCCCCTTCCCGCCCGCAAACCCGGCATCCGCAAGCTCCCGCCTCGCCCGCTCGGGATCGAATCCAAGCCCCGCCGGAGGTGCGTACCCCGCAATAGATCCCGGCGGCACAAGCCCGCCCGCGACCCGCTCGCCGTTTCGCCGAATCTCCTTCACGATCTCCTGCTTGTCCACCGAGAGCGCGAGGGCACGCCGCACCCGCACGTCGGCGAGCGGATTGGGCCTTCCGCTCGAAAGCAGCGGGCCGCAGTACATGTTCAAGAAGTACGTCCCAAAGCTCGGAAACGCGTGGATCGCGCTCCGAGGATCCTCGGGCAGTTCCCGATCCACCGCGATCTGGTCAAGACCGCGAGATTCCATCGCCGCAACTTCGGCCGCGTAACCCGCCTGAAACTCCGCCTTTGCCAAGAGCATGTCCGCCCGGTAAGGCACCTGCACGTCGGTCGTCCAATCGACATCACCCACTCGAAACGCGTTCACCATCGCGTTCGCGTCCGCGATCGTGCGGATGTCAATGCTCTCGGATTGCAACAGCGCTGGGTCCCAGTATTGCTCGTTGCGCTCAAGCCTCATGTCGCGCTTGAACCGCCATCGCACAAGCTTCATCGGACCATTTCCCACGATCGCCGGGGGCCTGCACCAGTCGCTCGCCCACTGCCGCTGTCCTGTTGCCGCGTCGAGTGATTCGTACACGCTCACAGTGCGCTCGTGGAGCGGAAAAAACGACACGAACGCCAGGTAATCGAGGAAATAGGGCAAAGGTTCGGCCAGTTCCACGCGGAGCGTCCGGTCGTCCACCGCCCGCAGCCCCACGCTCGACTCAAACCGCGCCATCGCTGTCGCCCACAGGCGCTGCGCCCCTTCGCCGCGATCGGCAATCGACCTGTCCGCCGCGAACTGCCTGAGATCCTGCGCCCGCTCGCTGAAGAACGCCTTCGCGCCCCGGATCGCCATGAACATCTGCACATAATCCGCGCCGATATCGGGCAGCATCATCCGCCGCCACGCGTACACAAAGTCACTCGCGCGCAGGGTGTCGCCGTTGCTCCACTTTGCGTTCGCCCTGATCTGGAATGTGTACACGAGCCCGTCGGGCGAGACCGTGGGCATCGCCTTGGCCGCCGCGGGCGCGAGCCGTTGATCGTTCGTTGAAAGATCGGCCCGCACCAGCCCTTCATAGACCGCCCGCGCGACACGTATGTCCTGGGTCCAGGTCATCTTGCCCGGGTCGAGCGTGCGAACCTCGTCGCGCTCGACGATCGTGAGCGCCGCCCGTCCACCTCCGCCGTCGGACGCGATCGCCGCCATAAGAAGCGCGGCCAGCAGCAGGATCGGCGCGATCACCTTCAACATGGCGTGATGGCCTTGTGCCGGAACGGCGCGTTCGCCTTTCCCGGAGGTCTTCGATTCGTCATCGGCAGGCGTTCACTTGAACCGGTCGGCCTTGAAATCAAACGGGGGCTTGATGAGCGTGTCGTTGACAACCGCCACAAACCGCTCGGCGAACCGAGCATCGCCTTGGAGTGTGGCCTCTTCAAAGACGTCGGCAAGGGCGATCGGTTTCACATTGGCAACCCCCGCCGCCCTCTGCGTCGACTGCATCAACGCCTCGGAAAGCCGCACAATCTGCGACGCCGTCTTTCGGTCTTCTTTCTTCTGCGCCGCCGCCGCTGGTGCGTCAGCAGCCTTGATGACCGGCAAATCCTTTGCCGCCACGCGCCGCGCCGCCCATGCACCCATGTCGCCCGCGAGCCCCATCACATCCTTGCGCTCGTCGGCAGTCCACTGCTGGCCTCGTGAGGGCACGATGTTGCGGAGTTCCGATGCGATGCCAACGACGGACTTGAGAAATGTGTCGTCGGTGAGCTTTGCATTCTTCAGCCCCGCCGAGAGCCCCTCGCACACCGCCTTGATCGCGGCCGATCGCAGCGCCTCGCTCTTGGGTCGCTCCACCTTGGCCGCCGACAACAGCGTACGAACCAGAAGGTCCGAAACCAAGGGTTCCCTTTCCTTCGCGAGCCGCGCCGACAACTTGCCCACCAGCTCCACCAGCGAGTCCATCGTCACCGCCAGCGAGTGGTCGGGGGGCGCAACCTGCTCAAAGAGCCTCTGCGCGGCGTATCCAGCCGCATACCGCACCGCCGTGCGCTCGTCGGCGAGCTGCCCCGCGATCAGCGGGAGCATCTCCGACGCAGCCGTCTCGCCCGCGAGCCGCAGCGCGTTGATCGCGACGATGTCCTTCTTGTCCTTGCTCAACTCGGCGAGCTTCTCCGCCATCAGCACCCGACTGTACTCCTGACGGAATGGAACCGACACGCTCTTCATTTCCAGCGGTGCGGTCAGCTCGGTCCGGGCCTTCTTGATCGCCAACGCCACCTTGGCGTCGATAACCTCGGCTCCCGCGAGGTCTCCCATCCGATCCTTCACATATTTCTCGATCACAGCCTTCTGAGCCGCATCGAGCGGGCTTGCCGACACAATCGCCGGGTCCAGTCCGTTCTGGGCATGGGCCTCGAGCCCGCACCCCATCACCCACGCGGGCGCAGCCCAGGCAGCCACCAGAGCGAAGCCCCACGCCAAGCGGCCCACGATTTTCGATCGTTTGTTCACACGCGTTCCCTTCGACTTGCCCACTCGCACTGTTTCGCCCTTCCGAACATCGTCAGCCCGACCCCACTCCCCCCGCTTCGACCCAGCATACCACCATCCGGCCCTCCGCCCAGATCCGGCCCCGAGGGGGGCAAGTCTAGTAGACCTCAAGGAAGATGCGGCGGGTCGGCCGAACTTGTTTGTGCAGCATCCGTCTCGTCCACGCCCCCCCCGCCAGGTCCCCCCGACCAACTCGCAACGCAACCGCGGCATCCCATTCCAGATATCCCGCCGCTCTTCTGGAGGAATCCCCCAGCGCCGTCGCGATCGCCTGGAGTATTCCCAGCTCCATCCCAGCGATCCCGCACACATACACCAACGTCCGCTCGCCCCTGAGCAACTCCCGGAGCTCGGGCTCAAGCCCGATACGGTCCTGAACGTACAAAGTCCGCCGCCCCGCCGGCGTCTCCTGCGTCTCTCTCGATACCGCCGTCAGATATCGAAAGCCGCTGTGCCTGGCCTCCAGAGCCCGCAGCTCCGCGTCATAGAGCAAATCGCTCGCGTACGCGCAGCCCATCACCAGCGTGACCCGCACCGCACTCGCCGTCCTGCCAGGCGTCTCGAACAGTTCCTTCAGCATCCCGCGAAACGGCGCGATTCCTGTACCAGTGGCGAAAAACACGTAGTCGTGGGCCCCCGGATCGGCCGGCAGCACAAACCGCTTGCCACTTGGGCCCATGAGCCGCACCTTATCCCCCGGTTTGCTGTCGCACAGAAAGTTGCTCGCCACACCCAGATACAGCTTGCCCGTCTCGTGGTGCTCATCGATCAGCCGCTTCACCGTCGTCGCGACCAGCGTGCCCGCGCCATCTTCCCCATGCCGAGGCGACGCGAGCGAATAGAGCCGAACCTTGTGCGGATGCCCGTTCGCGTCGGTCCCGGGCGCGAGAATCCCGAACGACTGCCCAGCCACAAAGCTGCCCACCAGAGGCGTGCCCGACGTGTCGATCACCACATGCCGCACAAACCCCGCTGGCTTGCGACCCGCCGTGCATCGCTCATTGGACACGACCACACCCTCAGTTGGCGAGGCGGGCGTGCATACGTGCATCCTGACTTCGGGAAGAATCGGATCCATGTGATTCGTGGTCGAGCCCCCAGAGCAGCGTCTTGTGACACGTTCCGCCCACGTTCAAGAGACGGGCCATGGCTCCCGCGACAGTCGGCGGTCTCCGCCGCTTCGCGACAATCTCATTCGTCTGCCTCGGCAAAGTCCTACTTCGGGTCGGGCACCTTGTCGGCAGGCTTGTCCGTTGCCGGCGAACCGGCGGCCGGCTTGGTGCTGGGGTCTGCAACCTCAGGCTTGGGCTCGCCCTTCGTGCCGTCCTTGGAGCCGTCCTTCGCCGCATCACCCTCGGGCTTGGGCGCGGGCTCTTCGTCCTTGGCGAGCCCGGCCGCCTCCGACAACTGTTTCACCAGCGCGTCCCGCGTCGTACGAGACTCCTCCGCCTTCAACGACAGCGATGAATATCCCTTCGTGGCGTTCTCGAACGATTTCTTGACCTCGTCCATCAGTGCCTTGGCCGCGTCCTCATCCTTCTTCGCTTCCTCGGCGTACTTGGCCTTGTCCGGCAGCTCGGGGTTGGCACCCGCCAGTTCCGCCATCAAGGCCGCGTGCACCTTTGCCTCCGCCACCCGCACCATCTGAACGTCGCCCAGCCGATGCGCCGCAACCGCCGTCGCGAGCTTCCCGTCGTTCCCGGCCTTGCGTGCACTGGCCGCCGATGCCTCGCACGCCTTGATCGCGCCAGAGACCGCCTCCTCGAAACTCTTCTCTCTCACATCTGTCAGTTGCGTGACCAGCTTGCTCAGATCGACAAGCGCCTCGGCCGCGCCCGCCGCTGCGATCTTCGCGTCCGCGCCCGAGTCCTTCGATCGCTTCTGCACCGCGGCTCGCTCGCGCTCCATCGCCGCGCTCTGTCGAGTCAGCTTCTCGATCTCCTGGTTGATCTCAAGCTTTCTGGGCTCGGCGAGCAGCGCATCCGCCTCGAGCTTGCTCGCAGCAAGCTTGAGCTCATCGGATTTCTTTCGCGCCTCCAGAGCCCTTTCCAGCGTCGGCATCGCGTCGGCCGTCGATTGCCCACGCGTCTTGTCCTTCAGGTTCACCGCCTCACGCTCAAACCCCGCCGCCTGCTCGTTTCTGGCCTTTGCGTCCGCGTTCAGTTTGGCCTGATCTGCCACAACCTTCGCCAGCTTCGCCTGGCCCTGGGCAATCCCTTTCGCCGCCGTCGCCACCATCGCAGAGATTTCGCCCTCGCGCACCGACGGATCGAACGTGGCCGACTTCTCAGCCGCCTTCATCGTCGTCCACTTCGAGAGCGCACTATGCACCTCGCTCGATAGCAGCACCAACTTCTCCTCCGCAGCAGTCGCCCGCCCCGAGCCGTTGGCCACCTGCCCAAGCTGTGCAGCCGACAAAAGTCCCGACGCCGCCCACGTGAGACCCGACGACGCCTCGCCCTTGGACGCGCCCATCAACCCAGCCACCGCGCTGCTGAACTCTTTGTCCTGAAAGTCCTGCGACGGCACGGCGGCCGCCCCCCCGGCCATCCCGACCATAGTGTTGCCAGATGTCCTGACCGCTTTCATGCTCGGGTGCTCTTCGCGACAGCCGCTCGCTGCCAACGCTCCGGCCGCCAGAATCATGCTCAAGTTCATTCGCTTCATCTTTTCACTCCGCACTTCCACCCGCGACCTGTGCCGCAATCCAAACAAAGACCTTCCAACCTGACCGAACCCCAAGGGGAGGAACTGTATCAGAATCCGCAGCCCCCGTCGTTGGTTGTCATCGTCCCGGGTCGTTCTTTTTGTCTGCCGCAGGCAGTTTCGCCCGGGCTGCCGCCGACATCGGCGGCGTGTAGTCGATCGGATATTCCCGCCCCTCGGGCACGTACATGGCCTTGAGCCACTGCACCGCCTCCTGGAACCGTCGATCTTCCGCCGATGTGAACACGGCCTTGAACGTCTCGCCCTTCTCGATCTGATCGATCCTCATGTGGGGTCTGGTCGACACGCCGCCCTTCATCGCCATCTGCAGGAGCGGCGACTCTGCCGGCTTCTCGTAGTTCAAGAGCGGCGTCCCGTCCGCGAGCTTGAACTTGTGCATGATCATGTAGTTCGTGTAGACCGTCGCGTCCGCGCTCGTCTTGCGGTTCAAGAGCCAGAGCCGCCCCGCCTCTTCCCCGCCGTGACACTTCGTCGTCGCGCACGAGCTCGACACCCACCCACGCCACACGTTGTCCCTAAACAGCTTCATCTGCGGCGGCTCTTCCATCACCTTGACCTGCGGATAAAGCTCGCGCGCCTTGAGCTCGAACGCCAGCCGCAGAATCTGGCTGGGCCTCTTGCGGTACAACCCCTGCCGCCCCTCCTCCGTCGTCGGTATCTTCGCGCTGTCCGCATATCGCTTGATCAGCTCGTCCACCATCTCGCGCGGCATGACCAACTTCGGCGGATTGTCTAGGTCCACCTGATAGACGCGCACAAGATTCACATCGTCCGCCGTCAGCACCGAAAAGCCCGGTGCCACCGGAACCGTCAGCCCTGGCGCTCCCTTGGGCACTCCCCCGGCGTTTCGCTTCTCCTTCGCGGCCTGCTCCACCTCCATCTGCTGCGTGATCTGCGTCCGAAGCTTGCGAGCCTGCGCGTTCACGGGCTGCTGCTTGTCGATCAGGTCCAGCTCCATGAGCGCCTGCTCGAACTGCTTCCGCGACCCAAGCCAATCGACCAGCAGCAAAAGCCTATCCACGTCGTCATCCTTGATCGTCGCCCGAAGCTCTTTGTACCGCTCCAGCACAGGCGGCAAGACCTCGACACGGTCGATCAATTCCGCCGCGATCGACGAGTTGATCCCCGCGATGCGGATGATCGTCTCCTTGCGATCGCGCGAGACCAGCATCCCTGCCATCCGACGCCCGTCCTTCAGGTACACCGCCGCCTCGATATCCACATCCGCCGGAACCTTGAACTCCTGCGGCACCGAACGGTCAACCACCCCGGGCTTGATCGCAGCCGGTGGATCGACTTTCGGGGTCGCCGCGTCGGGCTGCGCTTGGGGATTCGCCTCGGCGGGCTTGGTCACCGGCTCGGCTACAGACGCGGGCTTGGCCGCGTCCACTGGCTGCGATGCCGGCAGGCTCGATGGCGGCGGCGGCGACTGTGGCTGCACTGCCCATGCCGCGCACGCGGCCACCGCGACACACGCCCACGCGACCACGGTCTTTCGAGGACTCATCGGATTCTCGTTCCTTTCGTGCCGCTCGCACGAGGCGCCTTCTGGTCACCCGCGCCCGCCCGGGCTCACCGGCCTGGCCGCCAGTCCCGCGAGCCACAACCAACTTACCCGGAAAGTGTACGGTTATCGCTCTCTCGAAGCGAACCAGCCGGTGCCTCCCATTCGCATCAGGACGGACTCGGTTCCGACCCAGCTCCCTGTTGAACGTGCCAACCTCACCCCGGTTCCAACTTTCGGGGCCCAAACAAACAGGGCACCCGCGGATTTCCGCGGGTGCCCTGTTTCTCGATCACCCAGGGGTTGGATGCACCCCAACCTTGCAGCTATCTCACTTGCTCGCCTCGGCCTTGGGCTTGGCCGCCTTTGGGGCCTCCTTGAGCCCGGGCACAAACTCCTCGCCCTGCACGATGTCCGCCGTCGACTTCGTCAAAGTGTCGCTCAGTGCCTCGAACCGCCCGCCCAAGTGCTTCGACAAGAAGGCCTCCGCCACACCCATGAACGCGATGTTGTTCTCAGGCCGCTTGAACCCGTGCCCCTCATCCGGGAACAGCACGTACGTCACTGGGATGCTCTTCTTCTTCATCGCATCGGCGATCTGGTCGGCCTCCGTCCGCTTCACCCGCGGATCGTTCTGGCCCTGCCCGATCAGCAGGGGCCTCTGGATCTTGTCGATGAAGTTCAGCGGGCTCTTGCTCTCCAGGAACTTCTTTCCCTCCGCAGTCGAAAAATCGCCCACCCGCTCCTTGAACACCGCGAGCTGCGGGGCCCAGTAAGGCGGGATCGAGCTCAAGAGCGTGTTGATGTTCGACGGCCCCACGATGTCCACCCCGCACGCGAACACCTCGGGCGTGAATGTGAGCCCCACCAGCGTCGCGTACCCGCCATAGCTCCCGCCCATGATCGCCACCTTGCGCTGGTCCGCGACCTTCTCCTTCACGGCCCAGTTCACCGCGTCGATCAGGTCGTTGTGCATCTTCCCGGCCCATTCGCGATTGCCCGCGTTCGTGAAGTTCTTGCCGAATCCCGTCGACCCGCGGTAGTTCACCTGCAGCACCGCGTATCCGCGGTTGGCAAGCCACTGCGAGTAGCCGCTGTACCCGTACGAATCACGGGCCCAGGGGCCGCCGTGCACGAACAACACCATCGGCAGCGCCCCGCCGTCGGGGCGAGCGTTGTGGTCCTTGTCGAGCCAGGCGGGAAGTGTGAGATAGCTCACCAGGTCCAAGCCGTCGCGGCTCTTGATGACCACAGGCTCGCACTTGGCAAGTTGCAACTTCTCAATGTTCGGGCGGTTGCTGAAAAGCAGGGTCGCCTTCGTTCCCTTGCCACCCGTGCCCCGATCGTACCGATACACGTACGCCGGGCCATCGGACTGCGTGTAGATCACGAGCCAGGTCTTGTCGTCGAGCGTGCGGCTCCCGATCGTCACGTCGCCGTCCCGCACCGTCCTGAGAAACACAAAGTCGCGCTCGATCGATTTGTCGAGTATCCTCCACTCCGTTCTCGCATAATTGAACGCCACCGCCTGGATCGTCTTCTCTGTCGGATGGATGAGCGACCCGCCGATGTCGCATCGCGCGTCCTCGGCCACCAGCGTCTTGTTGCCCGTCCTGAGATCAACCGCGAAGAGCGCGCCCGTGTCGCGTCCGCGGCTGTCGCTCATGTACAACACCTGCCCCGTCTTGTCGAAGCCCTCGGGCGAGGTCGTGAGCGAATCGGCCGACGGCACCTTGTCGAAGGGCTCGGTCTTCCCATCCGCAGTGAACTTGACCCATTCCATGTCCCCCGCGTTGTCGAACTTGCTCGCGAGCCGCAGGGCATAGTCGTCGTCGGTCACGACCGTCCCCCACTCCTTGTTCTCAAACAACACCTTCGACTCGCCCGTCTTGATGTTCACTCGCAAGACGTCGTGGAACTGCGGGTCGCGGGCGTTGAGCCCCACCAGAATCTCCTCGGGGAACTTCTCCGACACGCCCTCGATCTGCGCCCTGGGCCTGAGCGCCTTGCCGCTGGGCTGCATGATCGGATTGCCGTCGGGCCCCTTGATCGCGTCCGCTGTTGTCAGCGCCTTGCTCTCGCCGCTGGTCACGTCCACGCAGTACACGCGGAAGTTCTCGTCGCCCCCCTCGTCCTGCGTGTACAGAATGTGCTGGTTCGTGTACGCCCAGAAATAGGTCGTGATGCCGCGAACCTTGTCGGTCGTCACCGCCTTGGCCTTGGTCAAATCGCCCGCCGGAGCCACAAACACGTTCATCACCCCATTTACCGACGAGCAGAACGAGATGAACTTCCCGTCGTGCGAGAGCTGCGGGGCCGCCCGATCGGCGTTGCCAAAGAGCACCTCGCGCGGGATGATCGCACCCTCCGGACCAGCATTGGCGGGGGTTCCCACCGTCGGCTCGCCGGCAAACGCCGGGGCCAGACCACAAAGCGACAACACCAGCACCTTCACGATCGACGGGGTCATTTTCACGCGAGTTCTCCGGAAGAAAGCCATCTCAGCCGCCAGCCCACATGGGCCACGCCGGGACGGCACAATCATATCCATCCTGTCACAAACCCCTTGAACCGCCCACAACCTCTTTCGGTTTCACGATGGGCCTCTTGCAACCCGAGTCGCCCCTATCGACCCGCAAGAGGCATCTGGGCCCCTTGGGAGTTTAACGCACGAACACCAGCCAATGCACCACAAGGATCGGCAGCAGCACCAGCACCGCCCGAAACGCATATCCGAAGAAGCTTGGCATCCGCACGCCCTCCCCCTGGGCGATCGCCTTCACCATGAAGTTGGGCCCATTCCCGATGTACGTCATCGCCCCGAAGAACACCGCCGAATTGCTTATCGCGTGCAGCAGCACCCGCCCGCTCTCGGTGCCAAGAAACACCTGCACCGACTCGGGGCCGATCTCCCGCCCGACCGCGATCTGCAGGAAGTTCAGGTACGTCGGGGCATTGTCGAGCACCGCCGAGAGAGAGCCCGTGCCAAAGTAAAAGCTCGCCGGTGTCGAGAGCCCCAGCTCCTTGCCATGCACCGACAAGTACGCGAGCGCGGGCGCCATCGTCGCGAATATCCCCGCGAACAGCAGCCCGACCTCCTTGATCGGCTCCAGGCTGAACCCGTTGCTCCTGAAGTTCTCCTTCGGCGACATCACATACGACGCCCCCGCCACCGCGATCTGAAACGTCGGCCCGATCGGCCACGCCGACCACCCGGGCGCATAGCGATCCACCAGCTTCGGGATGAACACACCACCCACCAGGAGCCCGAGACCGACCATCGCGATGACCCCGCGGAGCGACACGCCATGCGGCTCGGCCTGGCGCCCGCTGTCAACCGGATGCACGCCCGCCACACGCAGTTTGCGCCCGATATGCACGTCATAGAGCAGGAACGCCCCAAGCAAAAGCCCGTTGACCAACAGCCAGTCGGGCCACAGGTGCTCCATCGTCCAGAAAAACGGCACGCCCTTCAGGTATCCCAGATAGAGCGGTGGATCACCGATGGGTGTCAAGCTTCCGCCGCAGTTGCTCACAATGAAGATGAAAAACACAACATGCATCGGCGCCAGCCGCCCCGCGTTCCCGCGAATGAAAGGCCTCACCAGCAGCACGCTCGCCCCCGTCGTCCCAATCACGTTTGCCAGCACCGCCCCCGCCGCCAGCAGCAGCGTGTTGAGCATCGGCCCACCCCGCCCGCGCAGATCGACGACAATCCCGCCCGAGATCAGGAACAGCCCGCCCACCAGCGCGATGAACGAGTAATACTCCATCGCCGCGTGCCACATCGTGTACGCGCCATAGCTCAGCCCGTGGTCGTATCCCGCCACGCCAAACCCGCCAAGAAAGTACCCCGCCACAAGCCCGCCCAGCGCGAGCGAAACATCCGGATAGTGCCGGTGCCAGAAACGCGGCGCGAGAAACGGCCCTAGCGCGATCGACGCGAGCAGCACCGCAAACGGCATCACAAGCCACACCCCGACAATCGGTGTCACACCGTCCGCGTTCCATGTGGCCGGTACCGCGAACGACACGAACCATCCGGCAAGCCCGCCGCCCGCCGCACTCACCACCCACGCCCTGGGCCCATGCCAACCCCCATGCCCAGCCGCGTGCCCACTCACGCCGATCGCTCCGACGCGATCGCTGCCTGGCCTGGTTGGGCGATCACCACTGCGGCTGCCCCGGCCGTCTCGTTCTTCTTGCCCAGCATCGCGTCCCATTCCTTGAGCATCTGGGTCGCAAGCGCCATGTAATCCTCAGCTCCCGCAGCCTCGGGCGCGTAATCGAAAATCGTCTGCCCGAAGCTCGGGCATTCCGCCAGCTTGATGTTCCGCCTGATCGCCGGCCGAAGCACCCGGCCCAGCTTCCAGGGCGTCTCCTGTAACCGCCCGTGCTCAAAAAACTTCTCCAGGTCCGCCACGACCTCTCGCACGTGCGTCGAACTCGGATCGTGCATGCACAGCGCGACGCCCAGCACCCGTAGCTTCGGATTGACCTGCTTGTTCACCATCCGCACCGTCTCGAGCAGCTTGCTCACCCCCTGCAGCGCGAGAAAGTGCGCCTGCATCGGAATGAGCACCTCGCGCGCCGCCGCCAGCCCGTTGAGTGTCAAAAGCCCCAGCGAGGGCGGACAATCCAGCAGCACAAACTCATACTTCTCGCCCATGCTCGCCAGCACCTTGCCCAGCCGGTGAAGCCGGTCGGGCTCCGCCCCCAGCTCGATCTCGGCTGCTGCAAGGTCCGTGTTGCTGGGCAGGAGCCCCAGATCGGGCGCGATCTCGCGCACAATTCCCGCCACATCATCGCCCGGGTTCAAGAGTGCGTCGTACACCGACTTGGTGTCGGTGGCGTCTACGCCCAGGTGGAGCGACGCGTGGCCCTGCGGATCAAGATCGACCACCAGCGTCGAACGGCCCGCCTTTGCAAAGGCCGCCGCAAGGTTCACAGTCGTCGTCGTCTTGCCGACGCCGCCCTTCTGGTTCATCAACGCGATAATGCGCACAGGCCTCATGCGGGCAGTATATGGAACGCCGCACGCGCCGTCAGGCCGCCGAACTTTTCGTCGGCGTCACAATTTCAGCCGTGGGCAAACTCGCGGACACCGCGTCGGGCTTGGTTTCAAGCCCCATCGCCTGCTCCTCGAGCTGCTTCCGCCGAGCGGTCTTGATCGCTATCACCCCGATATAGCTCAGAAAGATCACCGCCAAGGCGTACACAACCCGCTGCCGCCACAGGCTCATCAAGATGCCAAGCGAGGCGAACGCCAGCGCGATGCCATAGAGCGTCAACGCCGCCCCCTTCACACCCATCACCCGCTTGAGCATGTGGTGCAGGTGGTCGCTGTCGGCGTCGCTCACCCTCTTGCCCGCCATCTTGCGGCGAACAATCGCCAGCATCGTGTCCATCATGGGCACCGCATAGATCACAAGCCCCGCCACCACCAGATACGTCTTGCCCGTGTCGCCCAGGGACAACACGATCACGATCGTGCAGAAGCCAAGCAGGAGCGACCCGCAATCGCCCAGAAAGATACTCGCCGGGTTGAAATTGTGCGGCAGGAACCCCAGGCACGCCCCCAGCACCGCCATGCACAGCACCACCCGTTGGCTGTCGCGCGGCCCGTCCCCGATCAGCTTCCCGTCCGCCACCACCGCCAGGCTCAGCGCGATCACCAGCAACCCCGCCGACGCAATCGCCGTCACGCCCGTCAAGAGCCCGTCGAGCCCGTCGATCAGGTTCGAGGCGTTGCACGCCCCGATCACAAAGAACCCGATGATCGCCGTGCCCGTCCAGTACACCACATCGATCGGGATTACAAAGCCGCCCAGGGACGCCGGCATGTGGATGTTGAACGCGAGCGTCTCGAATGTTCCCTGATGCGTCGTCGCGATGCCGACCGCCTTGGCGATGGGCACAAGCACACCCGCCGCCACTTTCACTCCCACGTCGTCATATGCGAGCATCGCCGCAGCGATCAGCTGCCCGCCGATCTTCACGCGGGGCGTTGTTCCCACCACGTCGTCGATCAGCCCCACCAGTGCGATGATCGTCATACCCGCGAGAATTGTGAACGGGACAGGGGGTTGCTCGATGCCGTTGCCCATGCCCATGCCCATGCCGCTGCGATAATCGAGCAGCTCGGGAAAGTAATCGCCCAGATAGCTGTAGAAAATCCCCGACACAATCCCCAGAAACACCGCGACTCCCCCGAGATAGGCGATCGGCATCTTGTGGATCTTGCGTGGATCGTTCGGGCGATCGATGATCCCGTAACGGATCGCGAGCCGCCTCAAAATCGGCGTCGCGAAGAGCGTCACAACGAACGCCACGATCAGCACCCACACGTACGCGTGGAAGACGTCAAGCCGCGTCAGGGGCGCCGCCGGAACCTCGACCGCGCCAGTCGCCGCCGAAGCCAAGTCCGATTTCACCCACGCGAGGCTCACAAAGCCCTTCCTTCCGCAGCGGCACCCTTGGCCGCAGTGCATACCTGAGGCTGGCTATCCCCACCGCTCTTGATCCATTCCGCCACGTCGCGGATCGTCTCTTCGAGCGTCCATCGGGGCGAGAAGTCGATCGCCGCGCGGATCCGCGAGAGATCGGGCCGCCGGTCTCGCAAATCCTCAAACCCCGGCGCGTACGCCTGAGCGTAAGGCACGAGTTTCACCGTCGAACGCGAGCCCACCACCCGCGCGACCATCTCCGCCAGCTCACGGATCGACAGCGACCTGTCCGACCCGAGATTGAACACCCGCCCGACGCACTTCGCCTCGCTCAGCACGCGCGGCATGGCCCCCGCCACATCCCGCACGTCGCAGAAGCACCGCGTCTGCGACCCGTCGCCATACACCTCGATCGCCTCGCCCGCCAGCGCCGATCTCACGAACCTGGGCACCACCATCCCGAACTCGCCCACCTGTCCCGGGCCCACCGTATTGAACAGCCTCACCACCACCGCCGGCAGTCCGTGCTGCCGGTGATACGCGAGTGCCAGATATTCATCCAGAGCCTTGCTCGCGCCATAGCACCACCGCGCCACCGTCGTGGGGCCATACACCACATCGTCGTCCTCGGAAAACGGCGTTCTGGAGCCCTTGCCGTACACCTCCGAGCTCGACACCACCAGCGTTGGCACCCCGCCGCCAGTCCGCGAGCGCGTGGCCGCGAACTTGAACAGCTCGATCGTTCGCCCGACATTGGTCTCAATCGCCCGGATCGGATCGTCCATGACCAGCTTCACACCCACCGCCGCCGCCAGGTGGTAGATCCGGTCGAACGCCTCACCCTTGCCAAACGCCGCCAGTGCGTCGGCGAGATCGGCCTCGATGAACCGCAGCCTCTCGTGGCGCACGGGTAGATTGCCCCGCCGGCCAGTCGAGAGATTGTCGATCACCGTCACCTCGTCGCCCCGCGCGAGCAGGATCGCAACCAGATGCGAACCGATAAACCCCGACCCGCCGGTGACAAGCACTCGGCGGGACGGGGTGTCGTGTTTGAGAAGCTGGCCCTGGTCGTGCTTCACGCAGTTGGTGCCGGTGCGTCGTCGTGGTACTCGCTCGTCGCCTTGATGTTGCCCTTGAGATACCCGCCCGCGGAGCTCTTGACCCCGTTGACAATCACGCCCATGAACTCGCCCCGAGCCTCCGACAGCTCGTTCTTGATGCGGGCCACCATCCCCCGCGTGTCGCTGAACGCCCGGGCCACAAGCACCGACGCGTCGGTCTTGGTCGCCAAGGTTGCCGCATCGCCCGAGACCACCGCCGGAGCAACGTCGACCAGCACCACGTCGTACTTGGTCCGCACGTCGCCCAGCAGCGCCGCCATGCTCTCGGCCGCCAACGCCTCGTACACGCGGCTCGACTTGCTCCCCGCCGTCAGCACCTTCAGATTGGGCACGCCCGTCACCGATTGTGCCGCAGTGTCGAGCCGGGCCGCCCCCGACAGCACATCGCCCAGGCCAGGCCCCTCGCTGATTCCAAAGACTCGGTGCAGCGCGGGCCTGCGGAAGTTCGCGTCGATCACCAGCACGCTGCGGCCCGACGCCGCAAACGCCAGCGCCAGGTTGGACGCGATGCTCGTCGAACCCGACGAGGGCATGCACCCGGCAATCAACACCGTCTTGTGACCGGCCACGTCGAGCCGCTTGAGCAGCGTCGAACGAATCTGCCGGAAGTTCTCCGCGATCACCCCGCGCGGGCCGTCGCGGAACGCCGTCTCCACCACGCCCGGACCCGCCGGATCCTCGCCCGCGTCGGCGACCCAACCCAGAAGCCTGGTCCTGGGCAGCACCGTGATATCGCTGGGCCCCTTGACCCGCTGATCGACAACCTCGCGCAGCACGATGAACCCGCCCACAAGCCCAAGCCCCAGAATCGCCCCCGCCGGCACCATGAACACGAGCCTGGGGAAAATCGGTTCCTTGGGCACGCGGATGTTCTGCTGGAGCGAGCGGATGCGCACGGCGGTGGGCATCGCCTGGATCGAGTTGAACTCCTTGAGCTTCTCCTTCGACGAGTTCATCTGGAACTCCAGAGCCTTTATCTTCTCGTCGATGTCGTTGAGCTCGCCGACCACCTGCGTGATCTCGGTCGACTTGAGCATCGTCTCCTTGCGCTCAAGCTCGAGTAGATTGAGCTGGTTCATGTACGACGACTGCTGCTGCTTCAAGATCTCAAGATCGGAGTTGAACTCCCGTGCCCACAGGAGCTCCTGCGCCTGTTCCAGCGACTGGCGGAACGATTCCAGCTTCGCCTGCGCGACCTTGTACTGCCTGTGCTCGGGCGAGATCCCGTTTCGCCGCAGGCCGTCCAGCAGCGATTCCCACACCGTGATCTGCTGCTGGATGTCCATGATCTGCGGATCGCGCGAGGCCTTCGCCTTGATCTCCTCGGGGAACAACACCGCCCCCCCGGCACCCTTGCCGCTGAGTTGTTCCTCGCGGATCTGGATCCGGGTCCGGATGTCCTCGAGCTGCGAGTTCAACAGCGACCGCTGTCGGGTCAGCAGATCCAGCCGCATCGTCGCATCGCTGAGCCGCGGGTCTGTCGAATCGATCCCCTTCTCGCGGATCATCACCTTGCGACGGTTCTGCAGGTTGCCGATTTCTTGCGTCGATTCGTCGATGCCCCGCTTGAGTGCCGCCGTTTGCTCCTGAAACTCCAAATCGCTGCGAGTCTTGACCAGATAGACATACTCCTTCATCACAAGACCGACGATCGCCGCCGCGTCGTCGGGGTGCGTCCACCCGAAGCTCAGCTCGATGAGCCTGGTCTGCGGCACCGTCTTGGCCTTCACGTCCCACAAGAGCTGCTTGAAGATCGCGTTGGTGTCGTACGTCCCGTCGCGGTTCTTGAACGCCTTGATCCAGTGCGGGGCCTCTAGCTCCAGCTTTGGGTTGTTGGCCACCCTGTCCAGAACCTCGTCGGACGTCATGATCCGCACCGCCGTCTGCATGAACGTCATCACTTCTTCCTGGCTCACCGTGCCCGCCGCACCCGTGGGCTTGTATGGGTCGCTCACGGGCTGATTGCACTCAAACAACGCCCGAGGCTTGTAGATCGGGTAGATGTACAAGAACCCGAAGTGCGCCACCACGCCGAGTACAATCCCTCCGATCGTCGCCCCGGCAAGGGCCCACTTGTTCCGCATCACCAGCTTCACCGGATCGACCGTGGAGCCCCCAATCAGCCCGGCGCCGCCACCGCCCGATGGGGGTGACAGTTGCGCGGGCCTCGCCGATTGCGGTCCATTCACGTTCATCGCAACGCTGCTCATGCCAACCATTCCTTTCCGGATCGTCCAGGCCGCTTGGGGCCGCGAACTTCCGTGAAACCAACTGCTCTCGCCACACCACCCCGCGAGCCCGAAGTCTCTCTATTTCTTCTCGGACCTCGCCGTTGCCAGCTTCTTCTTCAGATCATCGAACAGCTCCTTCGTCGCCTGAATCTGCTGGTCCTTTGGAAGCAGCGCAAAGAATGCTTCGGCCTCCTCAATTACTTTGCCCGCGTCGTCAAGGTTCCCCTGCGCGATCATCAATTCCGCGATGTGCAACATCACAGTCGGCTTCACCGGCGAGTTTCCCGCCAGCTTCAGCGCGTCCGACAAGGGCCCCTCCGCCTCCTTGAGCATCCCCGCACGCGTGTACACCCAGCCCAGCGTGTCCAGAATGTCGGGAAGTTCCATCCCTCGTTCCGCGGCCCTGCTCAACGCCTTCTGGGCGTAGGGCACCGCGTCCTTGGCCGACTTCCCGCAGTCCACCATCATGAACGCCAGGCTGTTCAGGCTCATCGCATCGTCGGGAAACGCCTCGACCGACGCCAGCGTGATCCGCAGGCCGTTCTCACAGTCCTTTCGCTTGTAGTACATCGCCTGCAACATCAGCATCGCCTGCCTCTTGAGTGCCATGTCCGTGGATGTCACGGACAGCTCCTCCAGCTGCTTGAGCCCCTCTTGCAGCGTCGAGTCCTTTTCGAGCGCGGTCCCGGCCTTGAAATACTTCGTCCAGCCCGGGATCAGCTTGGGGTCGTTCTCCACCGCCGAGATGACCTTCATCGCGCCCTCATTGGACCCCAGCGACCGCTTCACGTCCTGATACCAGAACATGATCTGCTCGGGCTTGTCGGCCGGCACAAGCCTGATCGCCGCAATCATCGTGCTCATCGCGTCGTCGTACTTCTTGCGGAACACAAGCTGCTTCGCACGCGCCATCAACAGCGCGGGCGACTCGTCCACTACCTCCGAGCCCACCTTCAGCAACACCTCGTCAGCCACCTTCACATTCGGCGGCTGCATCCCCTGCAGGAGGTCAAGATACCTCAGCACCACAAAGGGCTGGGTGCTGATCTCGTACGCACGCTTGTAGTAGTCCAGCGCCCGGTCCATCTTCTTGACCTCGCGGAACAGGTCGCCCGTGTTCACCAACAGGCTCAGGTCGCCCGTCCGCTTGAGGATCACGTCCTCGGCAACCTCCAGAGCATCCCCGTCGCGCTGCGCCTGGAGAAGCTCCCGGATCAGCGTCACCCGCAGCTCATCAATCCCCGGGTTCAGCTTCACCGCCGCACGCATGTCCAGCACCGCCTCGTCGATCTTTCCCTCGGACGTGTAGATTCGCGCCCGGTCGCGGCGGGCTTGCCAGAACCCGGGACGCAGGTCGATCGCCTTGGCCAGGTCTTTCATCACGTCGCCCTTGAGCTCTCGATACTGCGAGTTCGCAAGCGCTCGCCTGTAGTACACCTGCGCGTCGTTGGGAAACCGCGTCACCGCCATGTCAAGCAGCTTCGCCGCCCCCTTCTCGTCCCCGCCCTGCCTTATCAACTCGGCCCTCTGCAGCAAGAGCACCGCGTCGTCGTTCACCGCCGCTCCCATCGAGTCCAGAATCTTCGTCACCTCGGGCAGTTTCTTCAACCGCAGATAGATGTCGATCAGCCGCTTGGCATACGCGTGGTCCGGATCGTCTGCACCCACCTCTACCATCTTCTTGAACAGATCCGCCGCCTCCAGCAGCCTTCCACGCCTGGAAAACAGCTCTCCCAGCGCCCGGTCGGCCTGAAGTGTCTTGGAATCCTGATATTTCGCCGCGTCCTTGTACGCCTGAGCCGCCTCGTCAAAGAGCTCGATCCGCTCCATGAAGTTGCCCTTGGCGAGCAGAATCTCCGACGTGATCTCCTGGGGCTTGAGCGACGCGATGTACTCGTCGTAGACCTTCTTCGCCGTCTTTATGTCCGTCTGGTCCGCGCTCCACTTGGCGTCGATCTCCACGACCTCTATGTCCGTCTTGACCTTGCGGATCTGGTCGATCAGCGCCCGCCCCTGGGGCCACCGCTTCATCTCCACATACAGACGCGCCAGCGCGATCTGCACCGTCCGGTCGTTGGGATTGATCTCCAGCTGCGTGATGCGCTCCTTCAATGCCAGCTCACGATTTTCCTGGCTTCCAAAGCGAGCCTCGAGTTCCAGCCAGATGTTCATCACCCGCGCGTCCGTACGGTGGTACTCGATTCTCGACCGAACCTCCTCACGCGCCTCACGCCCGCGATCAAGCTGCACGAGCAGCTGCGCCAGACTCAGGAGGCACTCCTTGTCGTTATTCCGCTTCGTCAGCGCTTCACGCAAGACGTTGATCGCGTCAGCCGGGCGGGCCACCTTCGCCATCATCCCCGCCAGTAGCCGCGCAGCCTCCACGCCGAACGTCGCCTTGTTCCGCGCACCTTCCAGCTCGCGCACGGCGTCCGCCGTTCGCCCCTGCGCGTCCAGAAGTCGCGAGCGGAACGTCGCGCCATCCACGCGGTCCAGATCCCGCGTGCGGCTCTCCTCCGACAGCTTCTCGGCGGCCTTGAAGTCCTTGGTGTTCAGCGCCATCATGAACTGAAACTCGACGACCGCCGGATTTGTGGGATCCAGCTCCGCGGCTCGCTTGAGAAAGCCTGCCGCCTCGACTTGCTTGTCGAACTCGATGCAAAGCTGGCACAGGGCGATCTGCTTGTCGATCTCGGGCGAGTCCGACGCACGGATGATCTCCATGCGCTGCTGAAACGGATCGTCGAACTGCAGCGCGATCTTCAGCATCTTCAGACGCCCGTTGTCGGGCTCGCGGACCATGCAGTCCGCCACCGTCTTGATCGCCCCGTCCTTATCACCACGCTGCGATGCCCGCACCGCCCAGGGAACAACGACCCGCGATTCGGGGTACTTCTTCAGCAGCTCGGTCATCTGCGCGAACGCCTCGTTCGCCTTGCCCTCGCGTTCCAGTTTGTCCACCGCGCTCAGCCCGTTGATCACCGGATCCTCGGTGCCGTCGGGCCCGCCGCCCTTGATCCTGTTCGTCAGCGCACCCACCATCTTCTTGGCCGTCTCGTTGTTGGGCTCCACCTTGAGCACCTGCTCGAAGTACATGAGAGCCTCTTCGGGCTTCTTGAGCTGGCCACCCGTCAACCGCCCGAGCTGCATGAGTGCCCTCACGTTGAACCGCTGCTGCTCAAGAATGAGCTTGTACATGTTGTACGCCACGTTGGGCTCATTGATCCGCGACGACGCCTCGGCCAGGAGCCACAGCGCCTGCGCGTCGCGGTTCTCGTTGCGGCGGCAATACTCCAGCAACTTCTTCTGGGCCTGCCCGAAGTCCTCGCGCGCAAAGCATAGCTGGGCATCAATATAGAGCAGCTGCGAGTTGTCGGCGGCAACAAGCTCCGCCAGCTTCGTGCGATACACGATCGCACGATCCATCCATTGCTTCTTCCCCGCCGCGTCGGTCGACGTCTCCCATAGCCGGATCGCCGACTGGGCCTGGAGATACGAAGCGAGCGACTTCATCCCGAACTGCTGATTTCCCTGGTAGCTCAGGGGTGCCTGGGGAAGCTCCATCACCTTCGTAAGCTCATCGATCGCCGCCTGATTGTCCCCGCGCGCCGACAGAAGCGTCGCCAGGGCGACCATCGTCCGCGTGTCGCCCTTTCTCACCGCCAGCATCTTGCGGAAGACTCCCTCCGACAACTTCAAGCCCTTCGCCGCCCCGACGATATCGCTCTCGCTTCGCTGCAGCCTCTCGACCATCAGGACGTCGAGCGAGGCGGGATCGGCCTTGTCCATCGCCTCGGCCGTCAGCTTGATCTTTTCTTCCAGCTGCGCGATCATCTCGTTCGCGCCCTTCTCGCGGTCGCTCTCCTTGGGAAGTGCCCGGAGCTCGAAGGTCCGGTCCGCCAGCGTGTACAGAAGTTCGACGATGCGGGGCTCGATGCACGACGGGTTTGCCGCGATGAACTCGGCGAGAACCTGCCGCGACTTGTCCTTCGAGACCTTCGACGCGTCGAAGTCCTGCTTCTGCGCCTGCGAGAGCGCCGTCTGCTCGAACCACAGCGACAGACCCGTCGCCGCCTCCTCATCGGTGGGCGAGGCGGCGAGCGCGGCGTCAAGGTCGTTCTTGGCGAGCTGCACCTCCTCCGGCTTCATGTTCACACCCGAGTTGTAGCTGCGGAGCAGTGCCAGCCCCCGATACTTCCTCAGCACCTCATGCTTCTTGTCCGACGCTCCGTCAAAGTACGCGAGCATGTTCGTCACCATGCCCGCGACCTCGCTGTTGCCCGCCGCGCTTCCGGGGATGTCGCGCAGCTCCAGGTGGATCGGGAGCAGCGCGTCCGTGTGCGCCTGCACATCGGTCCTGAGTGCCCGCGCCATCGCGAGCTTGGCGCGGTAGTAGTCCCCGCTGTACTTCGAGTGATACGCCGTCTCGGTCTCGGGTGCCAGGCTCTCCATCGCCCTGAGCCAGTCCTTGATGTACCCGGCGTTGGTCTGCTCCTTGTTCACCGCCTTGGACAGGAACCGGTCGGCCGTCACGTAGTCCCCGCGGTCGAGCGCAACTCTCCCGTTCGCCGCCAGCCTCGTGCTGTTGTTGAGCAGGAAGAAGTACGCCAGCGCCGCCCCGCCGCCCACCAGCGCGACAAGCCCCGCAACCAGGATCACCACAAACTTCGTGTTCACTTTCGACGCCGCCATCGCCATCTCCTCATACGCCCCCTCACCAGACTAAGGTGAGGCGCGACCGTGTTCGCCCGCATCAATTCACTTTGCCACCAGCGCCTTGCGCCTCGGGTTGTCCGGGGGATACTCGCCCCGCTGAACATCCATCCAGTCCGGAACGCACCGCATCAACTCGGGCAGGCAATCGTCCAGAAGCGACGCCGCCTCCCGCACAAGCTCTTCCCCCGACGCGACCGAGTCGCACGAGACCTGAACCTTCAGATAGCACGCGTAGTCCGCCGTCAGGTCGAACGCCTTGAGCCGCACCTGCTCGGCCGTCGTCGCCACCGTCCCGTTGGCGATGAAGAAGTACCCGGCGAACATCCGCTTCCCGTCGGGTGACACAAACTGCGTCACCTGCATCTCCGCCTTCTCAAGCTCGCGCGGCAGCGTCACCGAAGATCCGGGGCTGTCGCTCGTGTCCGCCAGCCTCGCCTTGCGATACCCCAGCCCCTTGGACTCCGGATCGCGTGGATCAAACCACCACCGCGATTGATCCAACGGCAGACTGATCTGCCAGGGGCCCGCCTCGATCGCAAATCCCCCGCCCACCATGCACCGCTCGGGCACATGGGGCACCGTGTCGATCTTGCCGGTGTAATACGCCGCGTGGAGTTGCAGGAAATGCCCCGGCGAGCTCCGGTCCCGCCTGATATACGTCCGCGTGAGATAGTTCGCCGTTCCCAGGGTCTTCTCGACCTCTTCCGACTCGTGATGATCAGAACCCGCCGCGACCCACTTGGGCAGGGCGTCGGGACCGATCGCCGACAAGAGCCGCCCGTCCTTGGGATAGATCGGCGACTTGCGTGTGTGGATGTCCATCGCTCTGATGAGCGACGACATACCCAGCGAGAACGTCGCAAGCACCACCATCGCCGTGAGGAACGCGCCCGAGCCCAGCGCGGGCCATCCACGCCCAACACGGATCGGGCGATAGTCCGCCGCAGGCTTGGTGGACTTGGAATCGGGCTCCTTCACCCAGATCCGGTCCAGCGACCACACCGCCGACATGAAGAGCGCAAGCCCCGGGAGCAGCAGCACCGTCCCGATGAAGATGTGCGCCTCACCCTTCGCCAGGTTGGGATCTTTCAGCGAAACCAGCCCCAGCACCGCCACTCGCACGATGTTCATCAGCACCGCCACGGGAGTCGCAAGCAGCACCACCGCCGCCCGCTGCCACCAATAGCGACAGCTTGTCAACGCCACCGCGCCCGCGAGCGCGATGAACGCGATGACCATCCGCATTCCCGAGCACGCCTGGGCGATTCCCAGCGGAATGACCGGGCCGTTGTTCTGGATCATCTCAATCCCGTTGCCCGTCAGCACCGCCGTGTACCCGAAGATCGGCCCGAAGATGCTCAGCAGAAACCACCCGCCCTGGGCCGCCACGTTCTGAAGCTTGAACGTGACCTCCAGCATGATCCGCTCGGAGATCGTGACCGCGAAAATCAGATACATGATCGGCAGGAACGCGTGCCGCATCACCTTGGGGCCACACACCAGCAGCACAAGCCCAAAGAGCGCGAGAATCATCGCCGCACCCTGGCCCATGTGGTTGGGAAAGCCCACCAGAAAGAACATGTACGCCGCCACGCCCGTCAGCATCGGCACAAGCCCGGGCCAGAAGGTCACGACCTCGGCCCGGCAGATCGCCGGCCACCGCTTGTACAACAGGTACCCGCTGATGAGTGGGATGACGTACGCGTGCCCCCAATCCTGCAAAGCCTCGACGCTGTGACGATTCTGGGCGTCAAACCAACGCCAGAAAACTCCGATAAACCCCGCCGTCAAGACTCCGATCATCGCAAGCCTCGCCGGTGTCAGGCATTGCGCCACCAAGGGCCCTTGCGGAGCCCGCGACGAAGCGTTCTGAGTCTGGGCGGAAATACCGTTCACATCGAAGTCTCGGGATCCTGAATTGTTATCGGAGCCTACCGGCCAAGGGCTGGCCATAATACGCCGGAATGCGTGGGCGAAGTTCGCCCCAACACTCCAGAACAACCACCATCGGCGAAACAGCACCACAACACCCGCGCCGACATGGCGAGCGAGCCGCCAAGTGTTATCGGTTCGGACTCAACAACCGATCACTGCCCGAACCGATTCACCGGCGGTGAACCGAAGATATCGTTGCCGAAGTTGCGGTCCAGAATGAATCCAAACCCATAGCTCGTGCGAAGGCCGTTGCGCAGCACCGCCAGCGGTGCCGCCCAGAAGTTCGTCCCCACGTTGATGCGATCGTCTGGCTTCACATACACGTCGGGCTGCTGGAACTCGGCGATCGCCCGCAGATTCACGCTCACAATCGCCTGGCGTCCCGGGCCAACCGCCCGGATCAACTCGGCCCGCTCGGGAATCGCCAGCGAGTCCAAGCCTCCCGCCGCGTCCAGCGCCCGCAGGATGGTCATGCGACCCTCCTCAGGAAGATTGAACGATCCGGGCCGACGCACCTGGCCGCCCACGTAGAACACGCCCCGCTTGGGGTCGGGCACACGGATGACATCGCCGGGATGAATGATGATGTTGACGGTGCTATCGCCCGCGACAAGCCGATCCATCGGGATGCGAATCACACGCTGGGTCACCACGTCGCTGAGCTTGCGGCCGTCGCTGTCGAGACTGATCGGCTCGTTCCCCGGCGCGGGCAGGTTCGATACCTGCGTCCCGGCGTTGGGCCTCACCTGCACCCACTTGCCATTCGTGAATGTCCAGGGGGACGCGGGCGGCGTCGTGCCCGAGGTCGTTGCCCTTGAATCGCCAAACTCCGGCAGATCGATCGCCGGCGGCTTGGGCTGCGCGGTTGGATCGGCGGGCTGGCTTCGACGACCCGTTGGCATCGGTCTGAGCATCAGCCCGTTGTTTCCCGACAGCACCGCAGGGCTGGGCGATTCGGGCATCGGCTTGTCTGCGGGCTTCTTCGTGCTTTCGCCCGAGATGGAATTGATGGCATCAATCAGATCCTGACCCTTTTTCCCAGGAGCCTCGCCCGCACCGTTCCCTTGATTCACCGCCGACGCCGCGTCGGCGGGCGGCGCACCCGAGGGGTTGTCAAACGCCGAATCGAGCGGAACCACGCGGATCACGTACACCTCTTTGGCGGTCGCGTCGATCCGCTCTGCGTTGCTGAGTGCCTCAAGAAGCCGGTAATCGGGCCTGGGGATGAAATAAGGACCAGGACGCGTCACCGCACCCATCACCGTAAAACGCTGCTGGCCAAGCTCCACGATGTCGATCTCGATCAGCGGATTTGTCGTGAAGGCCCTGAGGCGATCGGCCATGAGCTCCCGAATCGCCGGAATGTTCCTACCGCTGATGAAAAACCGCCCGAGCTGCGGGATATCGACCAGCCCCCGGATATCGACCGTTCTCTCATAGATTTCGGACTTGCCCTGCTCGACGAGATCCCAGATCTTGAACTGCATCTTGTCGCCCGGGCCCACCCGGTAATCGCCCGCGTTGGGGATCAGGTCGCTCGACGCCACCGGGCTGTATTCCACCAGCTCCTCGGGCCGGCCCTCGATCGAGCTGATGTACTCGAGCACCGGCACGTTTGCGGGCGTGTACTCCCACCGACCCAGCACGCTGGGATCAAAGAACGAGTCGATATTTCCACACCCGCCTAACGTCGCGAGCGCAAGCCCGCACGCGGCCCGCACCGCCAAAGATCGGCGCATCGAACCCTTGGCCGCGCGTGTTGCCGTGCGTGTGCTAGTAGTCGTTGAGTCCGGCGTCTTGCCCTGAGTCTTGCCCTGAATGAGCACAAGCGTCTCCTTGCTCGGCACCGTTATCGGGCCGCGCAGATGCTAGTCCGTGAATGCCCACCACGTTGGCCAGCAGCCGTCGGCGCGGAGGGAAAGGGAGCCTGATCGTCGCGTGCCAAGGCCGCCGGTCAATGGCCGGAGGAGGCACGGCCCGATATTCCACCCCATTGTCGGCCAGCGGGGCCCATGAACATTGGTTTCCGGCCCCTCGCGGGTCGGCGTCCGACTGGTACGCCCCAGACGGGGGCGGGTTCGGTAGTGCCGGTGACTTCGCTGCTCCTGCGGCGAAGTCAGTGCGAGTGGGCACTACGTCCCTGCCATCGCCCTTGCCGCCTACATGTACCCCTTCCAGTCCTTCCAGAATCCCGGCAGTTCGTCGCACTCAAACTCGCCCTCGCATTCACCCATCCACCACCGCACGCTCGACCACCGCCAGTCTTGTGGCCTTTCAACCAGCCCGCGTTCCACCGGATTGCGATGGATGTACTGCACCTCGCGCGAGAGCTCGACGTCGTTTCTCACGTTACGATCAAACCCGCCGCCGGGCTGCCAGAATCGCACGCGTCCGTCGCTGGCCGTGAGCCTGGGCAGAATCTTCGCGTCGAGCTTTCGCCAGCGATTCACAACCTGCTTGGCGACCGAGACCTTAACCGAGTGCAGCACGCCGTCGAGAGGAAACTGATCGTGGGGGCACAGGAGCAGATGCAAGTGCTCGGGCATGATGACCCACGCGAAGACCTGGAGCAGCATCTTTGCACGGGCTTCCGAGAGCGCTTCGAGGAAGAGCTCGCAGATCTTCGGATTGGTGAGCAGGGGCAGCCGCCGGTTGCACGAGAAAGTGATGTATCGAATGCCGCCGGGCACCTCCCGGCGTTTCATCCGCTTGCGTATGGTCTCGTCGTGCGATATGGAAATGAGGATACCAGACTGGTCATTGGGTTGCGCGCCGCTGAGGGAACCTCGGGGGCATGCCGGTGTGCCTTTGGAGTTGACCGCACGCACAGGGCCTCCCGCACTGACTTCGCCGCAGGAACAGCGAAGTCAGTGCCACGCCACAGATGTCACGACGCCAACGCCGGTTGCCGTGCCGCTGACTTGGCCCCGAGGCCTCGTCAGTGTGCCTTGGGAGTTCGCCGCACGCACAGGG
>JAYVUC010000141.1:0-6316 GCA_043788295.1 Phycisphaerales bacterium | reverse complement strand
GCATCGATACGTATGCCTTACAGAAACGGGAGAAGGTGAAGGTGGCCGGACGAGAGCTCGACGCTTGGAAATACAAATCGAAGTCGACCAAGATGCTGGGCATCGTGCAGACGATCTGGCTCGACGAGCGTGCGGAGGTGATCCGCAGCGAGACGCCCGTCATGGGCATGTCAATGGTGTCGGAAGTCTCAACCAAGGCCCAGGCCATGATGAAGGCCGAGGGCGCCGAGATCATGGTCGCGACGTTTGTGAAGCCCAGCCGCCCGATCAACAAGCCCAGGGAGACGACGCAGGCCACGTACGTCGTTCGCGTCAAGGAGGGCACGATCACCGACCTGCCCACGGCTGGCGGGCAGATCGCCAAGCGGCTGAATCCCAAGTCGATCGGCGTTGAGGTGTCGACGACGACGCCGCAGCCCGCAACCGACGAAGAGCTGAAGGATACTGCGTATCTGAAACCTGCGGCCGCAGTGGATTGCGACGACCCGGAGATCAAGGCACTCTCGGCCAAGGGGCTGAGCAAACTCAAGCCCGCGGCCACCGCTGCGGAGAAAATTGAGGAGCTTCGTGGCACCGTACGAGAGCACATCACCAAGAAGGACCTGGACACGGGCTTCGCGACGGCGTCGGAAGTCTGCCGCAGCAAGAGCGGCGACTGCACCGAGCACGCTGTGCTCAACGCGGCGTTGCTGCGGGCGGCGGGCATTCCATCGCGCGTCGTGAGCGGGCTGATCTACGCCGACCAGTTCGCGGGCGCGAGCAAGGTCTTCGCGTACCACATGTGGACGCAGGCGCTGCTCGAAGTTGACGGCAAGAAGTGCTGGGTCGATACCGACGCGACGCTCTGGGGCGACAAGGGCTTTGACGCGACGCACATCGCCCTCGTCACCACTGCCCTGGCCGATGGGCAGTTCGAGAGCGCGATGGCTTCGATCGCCATGATGCTCGGGCAGCTCTCCATCGACGTGGAGAAGACCAAGTGACCGCCGAGATCGACACGAGCGAACTGCCACGACTGCCAGCGCGAGAAGCAGTGGGGCACAAGGGGACGTTCGGCACCGTCGCGGTCATCGGCGGCTCGTGCGGCAGCGGCACGATGATGCTGGGGGCCCCTGTTCTCTCGGCGCGGGCAGCATTTCGCAGCGGCGCGGGCCTTGTGAAGCTGGTGATGCCTGAGCCGCTGCTTGTGGGCGGACTTGCGATGCTCGCGAGCGCGACAGGGATCGCGCTGCCAGTCGATTCCGGCGGCGAAATCGTCGCTCACGAAGCGGCCGGCGTTGTCGATCGCGTCTTGTCGCAATCGTCGTGCGTGGTGGTCGGGCCGGGGCTTGGACGCGATCAGGGGCTCTCCCGCGGCGTGGAGGCGACGGTGCTGCGCGTCTTGCAGCAGGATACGTTGCCTGTGGTCGTCGATGCCGATGCGCTCAACGCGATGGGGCGAGTGCCCGAGCTGTGGCGAGACTTTCACGCCCCCGCGATTCTCACGCCGCATCCGGGCGAGTTTCGCAGGCTCGCCGATTCACTCGCGCTCACACTCGACGCGACCGACCGTGCGACCAGGCCCTCGGCGGCGGCTGAATTGGCTCAGCGGCTTGGGTGCATCGTCGTGCTCAAAGGTGCGGGGACGATCGTCAGCGACGGGCTCCGCACGTGGCGGTGTGAGCGTGGCCACGCCTGCCTGGGCACGGCGGGCACGGGCGATGTCTTGTCCGGGCTCATCGCGGGCCTTGTGGCGCAGCATTACAACCCTGCCCACGCGGCGATAGCTACACGCCTGGGAGGGCGCATGCCCGCAGGGGCTCCCGCGATGATGTCGCTGTACGACCTCGCCCGCATCGCGGTCGAGGTGCACGCCCGGTGCGGCGAGCGATGGGCGGAGGCCAACGCTCCGGCGGGGCTTCTGGCATGCGAACTCACGGACCTGATGCCCGGCGAGCTTGCCCGCTTGAATGCCACATCTCAGGGCGGGTGAGCATGTGCAACCGTACACAATGGTCGTCCCTATCACTTGCGGTTCGCAGGAGTCAAAACATGCGATTTGATCACGTCTTCGGTATCGCCGGCATCTGTGGCCTCGTCTTTTTCGCCCCGTTCGCCGCCGCACAGGACGCTGTTCGGGCGGACGATTCTGTCTCCGCCGACGTTGCTGGCAAATACCCGCCGGGGCGAAACTACACGCTCGAGCGCATCGAGATGATCCGCGCGAAGCAGGGCTCCAAGAGGGGCAATTACGAGTTCGAGAGCAAGTGGACCGCGTTTCGCATGAGCGTGGCGCAGATCGACGGGGCGTGGCGGTACGCGTCGGAAGGGTCGGCGGTGTACCGCGACTTTGCCGCGAAGCAGGGGGCCGAGAGCACCCACAGCACATACGACATACTGGAATCGGTGGCGAAGATCGGCACGCGGTACGACGCCGATCTTGACGCCGAGGGGCAGCGGATCATCGATCAGTTCCTCCGCACCTCAACGCCCACCCTGCTCGATTCGATGTTCGGGCCCATGCCCGTCGTCCCAGATGCGCACCTGGAGCGTCCCGCGATCATGCACCCGCATCCCGCCCTGGGTGATGCACGCACGGCCTCCCATTTCAACGTTGCCCGCATGTCGCTCGCCAACCGGCGGGGCGACGGCAAGGAGTTTCTGCGGGCGGCCCTACACAACATGTACATCGCCCACGCGGTCTCGTGCGACAGCAGCCTCACCGCCCTCCTCACGAGCATCGCAATCGAACAGCACACCTTCGGGCGCATCGTCGATGAGCAGCTCGCCAAGCCGCTCTCGCGTGAAACCCTCGCTGGCACGCTCGCGATGCTCGACCAGTTGCCGCCAGCCAATTGGGAGACGTCGATCGAGGGCGAGCGGCTCATGCTGCTCGACAGCATTGACTGGGTGTACGAGACGGGGCGGTTCGAGATTTTCGAGGCGACTCGACCCCAGAGCTCGCCGCTGGAGAAAGCCGGGGACTTCGCCAAACGCATGATGTGGGCTCCGAGAGAGGCCGCCCTGGCCGAGCTAGATCGCACGTACGCGTTCATTGAGAAGGTGATGGATCCTGATCTGGCGGTAGCGAACAAGGCCGAGGAAGACTGCCGTGCGCTGAAAGCTCTGATGTATCACGACAAGGAATACCAGCGGAAATACGTGATCATCGTCAGGCTGATCCCCGCGTTCGACCATATGGCGAGGCTTGAGAAGCAGTCGCGGTGCGCCCGCGGCGGGCTCACTCTGTTTCTCGCGGCCGAGCATTTCAAGATCGACAAGGGGCGCCTGCCCGATTCTGCGGGCGAGCTTGTGCCGAATTATCTCAGGAGCGTGCCGATCGACTGGTTCAGCAAGACGCGAGAGCCGCTGCGATATCGGAAGGTGGACCCCAAGACCGACCCGCTGGGACGCGGTTTCCTTGTCTATTCCGTGGGCCTCGACAACACCGATGACGGGGGCACGATCGACCCGAAATACAACAACCGCGCGATCAGCAGCGGTGAGAACTGGGGCAAGGGATACGACTACGTCATCAACTGGACCGACCAGCTTCCAGATCGCAAGTGAATGGGTGGTATCAGACGAGCGAGAGCGTTCGTGCAAAGAACTCCGTCTGGATGTTCTTCGCGTCGTTGCTGAAGGTTCCAAAGCCGATGTGCTCGCGGGGGGCCCCGGTCCTGGGCCACGTCTTCACCTCGATGAATGACGGGTTGGCCCCGCGTGCGGCGTAGTGGGCGCGAAGTTTCTCCAGAAACCGGCGCTGGACCTCCCACGGCACCATCTCGTCGGTCTCACTGTGCATCGCGAGCAGCGGCAGCGGGGCGAAGGTCGCCAGGTGCTGGGCCGGGTCGAGGAGCTCGACGCGGGCGCGAGGGTGATCGATGGGCCACGGAGCGACGCCCAGCCCGTGCTCGACGGGAAAGTACATGCCCGAGAGCCAGCCGCAGGTGCCCTCGACCGCCGCCGCCTTGAACGGCTGCACGCGCGGCTCGCACAACGTTCGCAGCGTGATCATGCCGCCCAGCGACATGCCGCCGATGCCGAGTCGCTGCGTGTCGAAGAGCCCGCGATCGAGCGACGCGATCACCGGGTCGATCTCGCCCAGCGCCCGCTCGATGACCTCCAGCGTCGCGCGCGATTCCTGCAACACGGGCTCGGCTCGCGCGCCGTGCCCCGGCAGATCGACCGCGACCACCGCGATGCCCGCCCGAAGCCATCGCATGTACCGCCCCGGGTCCATCTCTTTGGACGCGGTTCGCCCGTGCAGCCAGATCGCTGCGGGCGCGGGCGTCTTCCAATCCGGATGGGCGAGCAGGAGCGGAATATCGCCCGCCCGCACGATCTTCGCTCGCTCAGCCAGGTATTGCGGAAATGTCGGCCCGCCACTGCTCATCACACGCTCGCTCTGGCGACCAGCCCGTCCTCAAGTTTTACAACCCGCTGGGCCCGGGCCGCGCTCGCCTCGTCGTGGGTCACGATGATGATGGTCTGCCCGGCTTTGTGCAGCTCCGAGAGCAAATCCAGGATCTTCGCGCCAGTCGCGCGATCGAGGTTGCCCGTCGGCTCGTCGGCGAGCAGAAGCCGCGGATCATTGATGAGGGCCCGGGCGATGGCCACGCGTTGGCGCTCGCCGCCGGAGAGTTCGGCGGGCCTGTGATTGAGCCGATGTCCCAGACCTACCCGCTCAAGTAGTGCATGTGCCTTGGCGGTGAGTTCCCGTCGCTTGGCGACGTATTCCATGCGGCCGTGTGCGACCATCGCGCCGATGAGCACGTTCTCGGAGACTGTGAGCTCCGGCAACAAGTGATAGAACTGGAACACAAAGCCCACGTCGCGTTTGCGGAATGCGTCAAGCCGCGCCGATGGCCTGCCGACCAGCTCCTCACCCTCGAACCGGATGCTCGCCCCAGGACCGCCTCCAGAGCCGTTCGTTTGGCCGTCGGGGCGATCGAGCGCACCAAGCAGGTGCATGAGCGTGCTCTTGCCCGACCCGCTCGCGCCCAGGATGGCGATGAACTCGCAACTCTCGACGGCCAGATCGATGCCGCGCAGCACCGGCACATCAACCTTTCCCAGGCGATATGTCTTGTGGATGTTGGAGGCGACGATGAGTTGCATGGTCTGCTCTGAACGATCAATATCAACACAGAGGAGAGAACAGGGTTTATGAACGCAGAGGACGCAGAGAGCGCAGAGAGATACGGAGAGAGTGGTTTATGAGATTGGATTGGAAATTGTGCTGTCCATGATTGTTCTCTGCCTTTCTCCGTGCCCCTCAGTGCTCTCCGTGTTTCAATTTTTCACTCGAACCGAATGGCCCTCACGGGGTCCATCCACGCCGCCCGCACCGCCGGGATGAGTGCCCCCACGCCGCTGGAGACGATGCCGGCGGCGAGTACGATGGACGCGTCGAACCACTTGAACTTGGCGGGAATCTCGTTGAAGTAATAGATTTTTGGATCCCAGACGTACACGCCGAAGGCCTTCCCGATGAACTCGTGGATCTCGTTGATGTTGGTCACGATGAGGAACGAGAGCCCAAGCCCGAGCGTCGCCCCGACGATGCCGATCGCCAATCCATACCGGATCCAGAGCCACGCCACCCCGCCCCGGCTCGCCCCCAGCGCCCGCAGAATCCCGATATCCTTGGTTTTCTCGACCACCATCGACCAGAAGATCGCGAACACGAGAAACACCGCGACGACCGAGATGAAGCTGAACAGGATCAGCACGAGCCCGGTCTCCTTCTCGACCGCCCCGATGAGCTGCTTGTTGAGATCCTTCCATGTACTCACGCTGAAGCCCGACGCGCTGTCGGGAAATGCGTGGACAAAACCGATCACGATCCTCTTCACTTCTTCCTTCAGCACATTCGCGTCGCCCAACTCGCCCTTGCCCCGCACGTAGATAGTTGTGACGCGGGCCGGATCCTCGCCAAGGTCCACAGGCTGCGGGAACGATTCGCGCCCGCCCGCGTCCCTCACCACGGTTCCTGCGGGTGGTGGTGGGGCGATCCGACGCGTCGCGTCCATGTGCAGGGCCCGCTGCAGCGCCCCGATCGACACGAGCGTGCTCCGCCGGTCGAACTCGAAAACGCCCGTCTGCACCTCGTTGGCCACTTCGAGCTTGAGAGGCACCGCGTCGAGCAGCCTCCCGCCCGGCGAGATCGGCAGCACGTGCAAGGTCACATGATCGCCCGCGAAAAACCCGGGCTTGTAGAACCCCGCGATCTGCCGCTCGTTGAGCTGCGTGACCTCCACGCCCAGCACGATCGCGGGATCGCGGCCCGTCCCGGCGTCCGCCGGCACCGAGAGCGATAGGCCGTTGTCATACG
>JAYVUC010000140.1:0-7837 GCA_043788295.1 Phycisphaerales bacterium | reverse complement strand
ACGACTCTCAGCGTCCCGACCACTGAGTTTGAGAAGAAGGACCGGTGCGCCGACCTCCCCCACCGCCCGCGCGTACTGCTAGGGAAAATGGGACTCGACGGGCACGATCGCGGCGTCAAGGTCATCGCGCGGGCGCTGCGCGATTCGGGAATCCACGTCATTTACTCGGGCCTTTGGCAGACGCCGCGCTCGCTCGCCATTTCCGCCCGTGACGAGGATTGCGACGTGATCGCCGCGAGCATGATGTCCAACAGCCATCTCGTCCTGGGCCCCAAACTCATCGAAGAGCTGCGGCGTGCGGGGCGGCCCAACCTGCCCGTGTACATGGGCGGTATCCTGCCGCAGGAGGATCTGCCCAAGCTCATCGCGGCCGGTGTCGCCAAATGTTTTTCGACCGGCACGGGGCTCCTGAACATTGTCGAGGCGGTGCGATCGGCGGTGAGGCGACGCGAGCCGCTGATTCCGGCGGATTCGGCCGCACAGCTTGCTCGTGATATCTCGCTGCTGCACGATCATCACACGCCGCGACCGGCAGCCCCACGCCGCCGCCCGCGCCGCGTGATCGGCGTCACGGGCTCGCCGGGTGCGGGCAAGTCCACGCTCGTTGCACAGCTTGTCGGCGAGTTCACGCGGCGGTCCAAGGCTGGCGACGCCGCGTTCGCGGGCCGCTGCGCCGTGGTTGCGTTCGATCCGATGAGCCCCATCACATCGGGGGCACTTCTTGGCGATCGGCTCCGCGTCGATTTCAATCAGCTCGGCGATGCGGTCTACTACCGCTCACTCGCTATCAGCGGCGAGGACTACCAGGGCCTGCCCGAGATCATTGACCTCATCGGGGGTGCCGCCGCCGGACCTGCTGCATACGACGCGGTGTTTGTCGAGACGGTGGGCGCGGGTCAGAACGAGACGAAGATCCGCAAGTTCGTCGGCCAGACGGTCGTGGTGCTCACACCGGGCATGGGCGACGCGGTGCAGATGGACAAGGCTGGTATTCTCGAAATCGCCGATGTGTTCGTGTGCAACAAGGCCGACCACCCGGGGCAGAACGAGCTGGTCAAGGATCTGCGCGACATCGCGGGCCGCCGTCCGATTCTGGAGACGGTGGCCAGCCGCGGCGAGGGCATTCCGCAGCTTCTGGATGCCCTATTTGCGGCGAGGTGAAACGCCGCAGGCCCGTGGGCATCAGATCAAAGCACAGAACACACCATGCCTCCCCCTCCCGTAATCTCCCTTCAGTGCATGGAAGTCTGGGGTGGCAATCGCGCGGTTGACAACGGCGTCGCCATGCCAGGGCTCAATGTCTTCGTCCACGCACGCCCGCACCATGGCCACGAAGCAGGTGGCGACGTTCACTACCTCTCGTCGTGTGCGACTGGCAGAATCACGCGGCTCATGGTCGCCGACGTCGCCGGACACGGGCAGTCGGTTTCCGAGACGGCCCTGGTGCTTCGCGGGCTCATGCGGCGGTTCATCAACCATCTCGACCAGCAGAAAGCCGTCGAGCAGCTCAACCACGAGTTCTCAAAACAGACGCACGCGGGACGGTTTGCCACCGCTGTGCTCGGCACGTACTGGGGGCCCACGGGACAGCTCTGTCTTTGCAACGCCGGTCACCCGCGGCCACTGTGGTACCGGGCCAAGACCCGCCGCTGGGAGCCGCTGGAGCCGCCGCAAGTTGCCAGCGACGGCGAAGAGGCCGATGCGCCGATGGATGTGCCGCTCGGCGTTCTCGACTCCACAACATATCGCCAGCTCGGCGTGCGGCTCAGGGCGGGCGATCTCGTGCTGCTCTACACCGACTCACTGACCGAGGCACGCACCGTGGGCGGCGGCCTTCTTGGCGAGCAGGGGCTCATTGACATCCTGAATGGATTGGGCGAGCCCGATCCCTCCACGCTCATCGCGTCGCTCAACGCCTCGCTCGCGGCGTCTGGCTGCACCATCGACGACGACCTGACCGCCCTCTTGCTCTCGCCCAACGGCCTCACGCCGCGGCTCACCATCCGCGAGCGTTTCGCTGCCATCGGGCACATCCTCCGCGGGCTTTTGCCGAGCCGTGAAAGATCGGCGTTGCCGGAGTTTGGCCTGAACACGGTGGGCGGGTTCTTCATCGACCGGCTGAACCGTGCAGGCAACGGAGCGGGCTCCAAGACCGGGAAATCGGGCCGATAGTCCGCCGCACATGTGCTGCAGGCCGAACAATTCCCGATTTTCCCGATTTCTCGCTTGCTCCGGGCAGAGTGTTCGATTATCCTCACATCTCGGTTTCTGGCCTCTCAACTCTCGGGCGCCCTCGGGTGCTTTCGTGGGTGCCGCCTTCTGCGGCGGCGGCGGTATACGTTCATCACGCGCGGATCTTGTCGTTCGGGTCGTTTCGCGCTGATTGGTCCCGGTCGTTTTGTGATAGACCGGTCAGTGGGCAGGGTTTCACGGGGCTTTGCCCCACGGCGGGCGTCAGGATGACGACCGCGAAGGAGCTTTCGATGAAGGGCCATGTACGCCGTGCATTCACGCTGATCGAACTTCTGGTGGTGATCGCGATCATCGCGCTCCTGATCGGGCTCTTGCTGCCCGCGCTGGGCAAGGCACGGCTGATGGGGCGGCAAGTCCGCGAAATGGCACTCGCTCGCGAGTACATGCAGGCGTACAGCCAGTACACCGGCGAGAACAAAGACGCGCTGATCGTTTCCTATATCTCTTGGGCGTGGGCGGCTCACTCCGCCAATCAATACAACGGAAACCGGGTGAAGGTGCTCAGCGGCGATCCGTTCGACAAAGGCAAGGTCATGGGTGGCTCGCTCACCAAGGTCTGGACGTGGCGGCTCTTTGGCGGCTCGACCGTCAATCCAATCAACGTCCAGATCGACCGGAGGACTGCTGACGGGTTCTTCACCCGCACGAAAGGTCCGACGGCTGGGTCAAGCTCAGCCTCGTTCAACGACTACGACGATTACGACCGGTACGAGGCCGCCATGGGCTGGCATCCGACGTTCGGCATCAACAGCACGTTCGTGGGCGGCAACTACCTTCGCGGTGCCTTTGCGAACAGCAATAACCAGTCGGACGCGGGCATGTCGCAGGCCGCTGGTGGTAATTTCTACGTTCGCCGCATCGACGAAGTCCGTCGGCTCGACCGTCTGATCGTGTTCGCCGGTGCCCGTGCTGGCGATATCCTCAACGGAGGTGGATTTGGAAACGTGGGTTACGGCGGTACGCCCCCGCCTGAAACTGGTCCAGGAATGGGAGTCGTTCCGGGCTATTGGGAAGTCGTGCCGCCGCGACCTTCGCCCAACGGCCAGGGCTCAGGTGGTACCGGTGGCGGTCGAAGCGCGATGTGGGATTCCAGCGACAAGTGGGATGGCAAGAAGGCTGCCACCGCCTGGGGGTTCATCGACTGCCGTTACTTCGAGAAGTGCGTCACGGCGATGTTCGACGCTCACGTTGAGACGCTCAAACTTGAAGACCTTCGCGACATGACTCGCTGGTCGAATTACGCCGGGACCGAGGCTTGGAACTACAAGCCTGGGAATCAGGTCACGAACTGAGTCGTTCCTCTCGCTAATTTGTGATGGCGGGTGGCCCGAGTCGCCGCATGAGTCACTTCGATGTGCCACTTGTCGGCGGCTTTGCGACTCGTGCCGGGTGACTCTTCGCATCGAATGACGCCGTAAGCCCAAGCCTGCCCGCACCAGTTGTCCCAGGGCGGAGAACTGGTGGCACGGCCCGGAACTTCCCTTCTCTCCCCTCTTCACGCCGCTAAACTGCCTTCCCGCCGGCACACACAGCCCGGCTGAAAGGCTACAGAGGCGATGAAGATTCACGAGTATCAGGGGCGCGAGATCCTTCGGCAGGCTGGCATCCCGGTTCCCGCGGGCGTGACGATCGACGCGATCGACGCGGCGGCCGGTGCGTTCAAAGCGGCGACGGCGGGCATGGCCAAACCTCTGGCGGTCGTGAAGGCCCAGGTACACGCGGGCGGGCGCGGCAAGGCCGGGTTCGTCAAGCTCGTCAAGACGCCCGAGGACGCTGTGGAATCGGCGAAGTTCATGCTGACCAATCGCATGCGCTCCCCGCAGACGCCGCCCGAGGGGCTCGAGGTCCGCAAGCTGCTGGTGGCGGCGGGCGTGGATATAGCGGAGCGGAAGGAACCCCTTTCGGAGAAAGGGGCCTCCAAAGGCGAAGCCCGCGAGGAGTTCTACCTCGCCGTCACGACCGACCGCAAGAGCCGTCGCAACGTGCTGATCGCATCGCGTGAGGGGGGCGTGGAGATCGAACAGGTGGCCCACGACCGGCCCGACGCGATCATCAAGGAGCCGATGCACCCGCTGCTGGGGCTGCTGCCCAATCAGGCCCGGCGCGTCGCGTTTGAGCTTGGGCTTCGCGGGAAGCAGGTGGGTCAGGCGGTGGACATCATGATCAAGCTGGCGAAGCTGTACGTCGAGCGCGACTGCGTGCTGGCGGAGATCAATCCGCTGATCATCACGCCGCCGAGCCCCGAGTTTCCCGATGGGCAGTTGCTGGCGATCGACGCGAAGTTCAACTTCGACGACAACGGCATGTTCCGCCAGAAGCAGATCGAGGAGTGGGCCGACCCGACCGAGGAGAACCCCGCCGAGGTGCGGGCCCACAAGTTCGGGCTCAGCTACATCCCCCTCGACGGCAACATCGGGTGCCTGGTGAACGGGGCCGGGCTCGCGATGGCGACGATGGACATCGTGAAGCTGCACGGCGGCGAGCCGGCGAACTTTCTGGACGTGGGCGGCGGAGCGACGGAGGAGGCCGTCACCGAGGCGTTCTCGATCATCCTGAGCGACCGGCGCGTGAAGGGCGTGATGGTGAACATCTTCGGCGGGATCATGAAGTGCGACGTGATCGCCCAGGGCATCATCAACGCGGCCCGAAACTACAAGAACCCCGACGGGTCGGTGGGCTTCAAGGTGCCGCTGGTCGTGCGGCTTGAGGGGACAAACGTGAAGGAAGGGCGTGCGCTGCTGGACGCGGCGAAGAGCAGCCTGCCGACGCTGCAGGCCGCGACGGACCTCGCAGACGCGGCGGAGAAGGTGTGCAAGGCGGTGGGGTGACGCTGGATATTCACGCCGCCGACGAGCCCGCGACCTGGGGGCTTGTGTGCCCCTCGCGTGAGACGAACCCGGCGCAAAGAATCACTCGGCACCCACCCTTGCTTGCGCTGCGGGCTCTGAAAGAGACGCTTGGTCCTTCGCCTACCGTCCGCCGGAGGATCAAGCTCATGTCCACCCACATCCGCGGCCCGTTCGATGTGAAGATGACGCCGCAGGCGACGCACGACCCGGCGAACCAGCTCGGGCGGATGTCGCTCGAAAAACGCTATCACGGCGACCTGGACGCGACCAGCAGCGGCGAGATGCTGGCCGCCCACGGCTCGGTCAAGGGGTCGGCAGGCTACGTCGCGATCGAGCGCGTGACGGGCACGCTGGGCGGACGCAAGGGTTCGTTCGTGCTCATGCACACTGGCATCATGAACCGCGGCACGCCGCAGCTCACCATCACCGTCGTGCCCGATTCGGGCACCGAAGTACTCGCGGGCCTGTCGGGCACGATGGGCATCAACATGCTGGGCAAGGCCCACGAGTACGAGTTCACATACGAGATTGCGCCCGCAGCAACGTGACGCCCGCTCGGCTGGCTCAGCAACCGGCCTCAAAGCGTGCGACAAAGTCATCGAAGTCGAAGAAGTCGATGGCGGTGTCGTGGTTGAAGTCGGCGGCGGGCGTGCCGGCCTCGAAGGCTGCCACAAAGTCGTCGTAGTCGAAGAAGTCGACCGCGTCGTCACAATTGAAGTCGGCGGCACAGACCCGCAGCGTCGCCGTGTGCGTGATGAGATAGGTGCAGGACGAGCGGATCACGCAGTCGTAGCTGCCCGCGTCGGTTGCCCTGGCGTTCACGACAGCATACGACTGCGAGTTCGCGTGCAGGATGGCAATTCTGTTGTGCCGCCACTGATAGGTGCGTGTGCCCGCGCCGATCACACCCATGCTGAAGGTCGTGCTGCCGCCTGGGCAGACCGTGGCATCGGCGGGCTGACGGGTGACAGCAATCGTGGGAAGCACGCCGCACGACGCGCGAGAGTCGACAAAGGCGCGGATGGCGTCGGCAACCCGCGGCCCGAGCTGAAGCCGGATGTTGTTCATGCCGCCCGCGCAGGTGTGGCAGTAGGACATGATCGTTCCGTTGTGCTGGTAGGCGACGGTGCAATCGCCGTTGCCGCACCCGTCGATCACCGGTGTGTACGAATCGTGGGTGTGGCCCGTGCCCAGATTGTGCCCGGATTCGTGGGCGAAGACAAACATGTCCCAGTTCTGAGCGTGGTTGTCAATGAGTGGATAGGGGAAGTAGCCAGATAGGTTGCCCGAGCTTGCGTAGGAGTACGTTGTGCAGATCTGGCCCAGCCACGCGACCCCGCCGCCCAGCCCGCGCCCGCTGATGAAGTGGGCGAGGTGCCGCGAGACGCTCCCCATGTTGGCCTCCCAGTACGCGCGAAACTGGTCGAGCTGCGAACCATCGGGTCGGTCGTAGGGATCCTCCCCGACCCACAGACGAAGGTACGAAAGCTCAAAGGCGATATTCACATCGCGCTGGTAGATGGAGTTCATGCCGCCAATAAGCGTCGCTACGTAGGCGGCTGCGGCGGTCTGGTTGCCCCCGAAGAGATTGGCCGTGATCTCGGTATCGGCCTCGACCGCGATGCGATACATGCGGCAGGTGCCCGAACGGTCGGTGATCCCGCCGTCGCCGCCAACGTCCGGCCCCGAACCGGGCGCGATGCGTGCGCCACCGCAGGTGGGCATGTCGAAGTTGATCGTTCGTGCCGCCGGGCTCGAAGTCTCGAAGACAACAGTCGGCATGAGCCCACGCGGCCCCGACGAGATGATCGACGTTTCGCCACTGGCGAAGATCGTGCCGCTGGTGCCGTGCGGGCTCAGCGCGAGGAACACGCGCGAATCCTCCTGCCCCATGACCCTGCCCGTGAAGCACTGGATGTCGGGGCGGGCGATCTCGTGCTCGCCACCCGCCCCCGCGACGACAATGCGCGCGTCTTCGCTGAAAGTGTTCATGGGCGTGAGATCGAGCGTGAGCACCTCGCCCGTGCCACGCACGAAGCCGGGGACAATCAGGCGTTCCCGCCCGCGCACCGCCTCGTACATGCGCATCGACAGCGCGAGGGTGGTCACGCCCACGCTGGCCTCCGGTTCCTTCACGACTTCGAGGAGCCCGATGGCGAGAAACGTGTCGTCGCCGATCTCATGCTGCGTCGCAGCGTCTGCCAGCGGCACGGGGAGGGGTGGGGGTGGGGGTGGGGGTGGGGGATTCTCGAAGGCGTTTGTTCTGGACACCGGGAAGGCACTGGCAAGAGCGGCGAGGGCAAAGACTGCGAGTTGCATGCGAACGTCTCCGCGGGCTGTGATCAAGGTGCAGATCAAGGTGCAGATCAGCAAAGAGGCATCCAAGCCCCCATGCCGCGATCCATTTCGAGGCGACATTGACCCTGGTTGCGATGGATCAGCAGGATACAGCAAGTTGGTGGCGTGTGCAAGGGTCTTCTTGGGTGCATGACGCGGCGATAGGCCGGAAATGCTCCGGTTGGTCGCCAGCACCGGGCTCACGCTGGGGGGGGCAATGCACCCGCCAGACGCGCATGCCCGCCCCCCCCACCCCCGCGTCTGCCCGCAGGAAGTGCGGCGTGTGAGAGCCGAGGCCAGTTCCACGCGGCCCTGAGGTCTCTCTGCCCTGACACCTGGCATTCCTGGTCTCATGCCGCATGATCGAACGACACGCGAGCGGGAGGGTTGGAAGGGGC
>JAYVUC010000139.1:0-10235 GCA_043788295.1 Phycisphaerales bacterium | reverse complement strand
CCCACATCCCACCCCACCGGCACATCCATCCCCGCGGGCTGCCCTTATCGGTCCCCTCACGCGTCCCCATCACACATCAAGATTCTTGACCTCAAGGGCGTGATCCTCGATGAACTTCCGCCGCGGTTCCACCTGCTCGCCCATCAGAATGCTGAAGAGCGAGTCTGTTTCGGCCGCCACGTCGGGGCTCACGCGCAAGAGCGTCCGCCGCGCCGGGTCCATCGTCGTCTCCCAGAGCTGCGACGCGTCCATCTCGCCTAGCCCCTTGAACCGCTTGATCTCCAGCCCGCGCTGCCCGATCTCGGTCAGCATCGCTAGAATCTCGGGCACGTTGGCAGCTTCCACAACCTTCGAGAGAGGCTGCTTGCGCTTGGGAACGCCGCCGTCCTCGTCTTCTTCCTCCGCCGCGCCCGCCGTCGGCTCCACGCCTGCGTTCTCGGTCAGCCACGCGTACTTCGCGGGCATTTTCTCCCCACTCACCGTCTCTTCACGCACGAGCCCGTAGTCGCTCACGTCGATCGAGAGCCCCGCGAGCTCCGAGATGTGCCGATCGAGCTCGCGATTCTCGTGCAGCTCGCGCACCTGCGCGGTCGCACGCTCGTCCACGATCACGGGCGTCGTCGTTCCATCAGCCGCAGTCTCGCCCGCCGCGTGCCCGTTCCCCGCATCGGCGAGCCTCATCCCGCGCCGCGAGACAGCCGCGACGGCGTCGCCCTCGTTCCACGCGTACTCCATCCCGCCTCGCCAGGCCACCTTGTGCGTGGGGAGCCGTTTGCCGCCCGTTGGGTCCTTTGCCCGCTCTTTCAACAGATCGACGAACATCGCCCCGCGCCGCTCCGCGATCACCGTGAGTTCGCCGAGTCGCCGCAGGAGAAACACTGTCCGCCTGAGCCGGTCGCCCTCGATCCGCGCGATCTCGCCCGCGACCTTGCCGCCGGCAATATCCCGCACCACAAGGGCCGCCCCTTCGAGCCCAAGGCCCGTCAGCGAATCGTCCAGCAGTTTCTCGTTGAGCACGTACCACGTCCGTCCGCGCTTGCCGCCCTTGTTCACCTGGTACAGCGGCGGCTGCGCGATGTAAATATGCCCGCGGCGGATGAGATCCGGCATCTGGCGATAAAAGAACGTGAGCAACAGCGTTCTGATGTGGCTCCCGTCCACGTCGGCGTCGGTCATGATGATGATCTTGCCGTACCGCAGCTTCGACATGTCGATCTCGCTGCCGATGCCCACTCGCAGCGCGGCGATCAGCGTCTTGATCTCCTCGAACGCCAGCATCTTGTCGATCCGCGCCTTCTCCACGTTCAGAATCTTGCCCTTGAGGGGCAGGATCGCCTGCGTCTCGACATCCCGCCCCTGCGTCGCCGATCCGCCCGCCGAATCGCCCTCGACGATGTAAAGCTCGCTCTTGTCCATGTCCCGCGTCTTGCAATCCCGCAGCTTCGCCGGAAGAGACCCATTGTCGAGCGCGCTCTTGCGCCGCGTCAGCTCGCGTGCCTTGCGGGCCGCCTCGCGCGCCTGTGCCGCGACGATGCCGCGAAGGCAAAGCCGCTTGGCGTCCGCCGGGTGCTCCTCGAGCCACGTCGAGAGCGCTTCGCCCACAGCCGCCGCCACGAATCCCTCGATCTCCGGGTTCAAGAGCCGCTCTTTGGGCTGGTTGTTGAACGTCGGGCTCGGCAGCTTGACGCTCACGATGCCCATGAGCCCCTCTCGCAGATCCTCGCCGCTGGGAACCGGATCTTTGTCGCGGATGATCCCCGTCTTCTTCGCGTACGCATTGAGTGTGCGGGTGAGCGCGACCTTGAAGCCCTGGGCGTGCGTGCCGCCGTCCTTGTTGTTGATGTTGTTCGCGAAGCACAGGAGCGACTCGTTGTACCCGTCGTGGTACTGCAGCGCGACCTCGCACACAAGGCTGCTCGTCGCATCCTCACGCCGGGCGTACACCACGGGCGACACCGCGCTCTTGCCCGTCATCAGGTGCTCGACATACTCCGCCAAGCCGTTTTTCGCCTTGAACGTCTCGCCCCGCGTCTTGCCGTCGGTCCCCACACGCTCGTCGGCAAACTTCACCGACACCCCCGGGTTCAGATACGCCAGCTCCCGCAGCCTGTTCGCCAGAGTCGAGTAATCAAACGTTGTGTCGGGAAAGATCGTCGTGTCGGGCCGGAACGTCACCGTCGTGCCCGTCTTGCGCAGGCTCCCGTCGGGAATCTTTCCAACAACGTGCAAGGGCTCGCTCACCCGCCCGCGCTCAAACTCGATCGCGTGGATCACGCCCTCGCGTTGAACTTCGCAGTGCAGATACTCGCTCAGGGCGTTCACGCACGACACGCCCACGCCGTGAAGCCCGCCCGACACCTTGTACGCCGACCCCTCCTGCCCGAACTTGCCGCCCGCGTGGAGCTTGGTCAGCACGATCTCGATCGCCGGCCTGCCATTCAGCGTCGGATCCTCGTGCTTCATGGGCCCAATAGGAATCCCGCGCCCGTCGTCCACCACGCTGCACGACCCATCCGGATGGATCGTCACCTGCACGAACGTCGCGTGCCCGGCCATCGCCTCGTCAATCGAGTTGTCCACCGTCTCATACACGAGGTGGTGCAACGCACTCAGCCCGGTGCCGCCGATGTACATGCCGGGCCGCTTGCGCACCGCCTCAAGACCTTCGAGCACCTGGATCTGGTCCGCGCCGTAGTTCCCGTTGGTCTTGCCGAAGTCCGTCGTCGCCTCGCTCAACGGCAGCGCAGGGACCTCAACAGGCCCTGTGGCCAAGCGACCACCAAGTGACGCGGAGTTGGGAACGGACGATGGTGAGAGAGGTGATGCCATAAAGAGCCAAATCCAAATACCAAATCCCGAAGCGAGATTCAAACGGCCGATCCAGGACCAAAAACGCTCAGACGCCGCTCAAGCAGCAACACAACCCACCCCCCGAATGGACCAGTTTCGCGGTTCGGGTCCGCTACCGCCTTCCAGTGCGGCGAAGCTCCACCAATCGCCGCAAAGTCACCTCACTCCGAGGGACCGGCATTATAGCATCAACCCGGGCGGCTCGCACGCACATCAGGCACCACAATGAGCCTGAAAAACAGGCCCCGACGCAATTGTTCATGCGGTCGTTCGAGCCGGTGGCTTTGGTGGTCCAGTTTGTCTGGCCCCAAGGGCGGTCGCACGCCCAATCGGAGCATCGTGTTTCCTGGCATGAGAACCAATCAAAAACCGTATATATAACAAACAAAACTGTGCGAGCCTCCCGTCGTCACCCTTCACGCAGCGACAGCTGTCTGAACCTCAAACCCGCCTGTCACGCTCCATGCGTGACCGACACAGGAGCCCCCATGCCCGTCGCCAAATCGTCCATCCACCTTCCGCTCCTCGAAAGCGCCACCATCGCCTCGCCTTGCGACCGCATGTGGGAGGACATGCAGGGAGACTCGCGAGTGCGGCACTGCTCAGCGTGCAACCTCAACGTCTACAACTTCGCCGAAATGACCTCCATCGACGCCGAAGCGTTCCTCCGCGAGCGCCTGCCCAAAGGCCGCGTCTGTGGCGTGCTTTTCCGACGCGCCGACGGCACCATCCTCACCAAAGACTGCCCCGTAGGTGTTTCACGCCTGCGCCGCGCTGCGGCCTGGTCGCTCGCCCGCATCGCCGTCGCCATCACCTTCGTTCTCGGCGGCATCTCCTTCGCAACGGACCGCGACACCGAGGCTCGCCTTCGTTCCTTCCAGCCCTTCAGAAGCGTCTGCGAGTGGCTTAATCCCGCGGCCAAGGCACCGCCGACTCTCACACCATTTGTCGCTGGCAAAATCGCCTGCCCGCCTCCACCTCGCTCTCTCCCGCCTGGCGGGGCACAATGATCCATCTCGTCCTGGGTTCCGTCCTCGTCTGGGGTGCCGGGCTCGCGTTCGGGCATTTCTGGGACTGGGAAATCGCCGCCAAATCGGGCGACCTCGCCTCGGGGCCCTCGTGGTCGATGGCGATCTTTCCACCGCTGGCCGCATGGGTCACCGCCGAGGTTGTCAATCTCCTCTCGCCACGCCGCCTCTTCGACCGCCGCACCATCGCCCCCATCCGCCGCGCCTCCCTCGGCATCACTAGCAGCGTCATCGGCTTCATCCTCGCCGTGCTCTTCCTCCCCATTGTCGAGAACAACATGCCCGATTGGGCCACCCTCGCCGCAGCATCGGCCCTGGGCACCATGATCCCAATGGTCCTGCTCCCCCGCACACGCAAGGGCCACTGCGTCCACTGCGACTACGACCTTCGCACGCTCCCGTCGATGGAACGCTGCCCCGAGTGTGGCCAGACCGGCGTTCTGTAGGCGGCACTGCTCGCCAGAGCAGTGGTATTGGGGGTCTTGAAGAGACACAGCTCTGGAGAGCGGTGCACCCGGGAATCAGCACCCTCTCTCAAAGTCCTCGATAAACGCAGCCAGGTCCGCCGCATCGACCGCGCTGTCTCCATTTCGGTCCGCGCGAGGGTCGTTCGCTTCCATCGCCCTGCGGAACGCGTCGTAGTCAAAGAAGTCCAGTGCTCCGTCACGGTCAAAGTCTGCCGCCGCCGAGAAATCAAGCCTCACATGCGGCATCAAAGTCACGCTCCGCCCCACACTGCTGGCCCGCACCGTGATCGACTCGCTCCCGCAGTGCGTCCCCACGACATCCACCTCAAACCGCCCGCCGCCAAGCGACCTCACGCCCACGGCCCGCGCACTCGCACCAACAGCATCCACGCTCCACGCCCCGTCGCCCGCGTCGATCCCGCGCCAGTCACGCAGTTGCACGCGCAGCGTCGCGGTTGATCTCCCGTCCGCAGGCACCGCCCCCGGATCGAACAAGGCGGTTGACTCGATCGCGTCGGGCACACTCTCAAGCCCCGCCCGCCACGCGTCGTACTGCGTGTGAAGTGTCAACACCGGATCGGGATCGCTGGCCACGCGGTTCGCAACGTTGAAATCCATATACGACGCGCCCGACGCACACCCCGCATCGCCAAAGTCGATCACGCCGCCCGGTCTTGTCAGGTTGCTCATCAGCACCACATTGCTGCCGCTCGTGTACGCGATATCCACATCGCCATCACCGTCCAGGTCGCCCACCGCCATCCGCCCGGGGACAAAGCCCGTCGCAAAGACCCGCGCCGCTCCGAATGTCCCGTCGCCGATGCCCCTGAGCACACCCACCTGGCTCGCGCCGCGGGCCAGCACAATCAGATCGCGCTTCCCATCGCCGTCCACGTCCGCCGCCGCCGCCTGCGACACATTCGCCCCGACCGTGTAGCTCGTGGGCATCCACGCCGCCCCGACTTTCTTGTACACCCGCACGAAGTTCTCGCCCGTCCCGCACACCACGATCTCCGGGCGGCCGTCCCCGTCCAGATCCGTCGCCAGCACATGCGAGATCGCCGTGGCGATACCAAAGAGCGATGTTCGTGCGAACACGCCCGCCCCATCACCGGTCAGAAGTGTTACGTTCCGCACGGCCGGGTTCCCCGAGATCAAATCCATCTTGCCGTCGCCGTCAAAGTCCGCCGCCGATAGCACGGCCGTCCCCGATCCCGCGCTCGAGCGAATCTGCGCCGCAAACGTCCCGTCGCCGTTGCCCGGGAAAACCGACACATCGCTCGACCCGGTATTCGCCGCCACGATGTCGAGTTTCCCGTCGCCATTGAAATCACCCACGATAACGGCCTGGGGCATCGTTCCCGCCGTGAGAGTCACCGGGTCGAAATACCCGCCGTGATCGTTGGCGATGAGCACCGAAACATTGACGCCGTTGCACGTCACCAGGTCCATCCGCCCGTCGCCATTGAAATCTCCTGCCGCGAGGTCCTTGGTCTGGCCCGCGATCGGTACAGTGAACGGGCTCGCCAGCATCGCGGGCCCGACACCCCGCCGGCCCATCACGCCCGTCACGTTGAGAGTGATCCCCACGCCCGTAGGTGCCGTTGCCGCTGCCACCACCGGCTCGGGAAGTCCATCGCCGTTGAGGTCCGCGAGAATGATGCCCTGAGCCGACCGGCCCGTCTGGTACGACGCGCGGCAGTTCTGCACATCCCCCTCGCGCGCGATCAGCATGTACGCAATGTGCGCCGACTTCGTGAAGCTCGGCGGGGGAGACCCGCACGAGGGCGGCGTCCCCGTCAGGCACGAGCACCGCCCGTCCCCGCCCATCGACCGCGCCGCCTCCATCCCCGCCATCAACTTCGCCGCGATGTCCCCCGGCGTGTTCACGATCGCCGCTACCGCCATCGACACCACCGGATCGCCCGTCAGCACGTTCCCCTGCACCGCATAAATCAGATCGCCCACGCGCCCCGTCTGCCCGCCCGCCCACTGCCCCGCGCCCGTGCCGGTGAACGTGAGTGTCTCGCCGTGTCCGTTTGCCCCGCCGCCCACGGTTCCCATCCCGTACTGCCGACTCTGGTGCCCGCTGCCATCGAACACCGCCAGCCCAGACAACACCTGCGCCAGCGGCACGCCCCGCAGCATCCGGTCGCGGATGTACGTCCGGTTGAGCCCAAACTGATCCACCGCCGACTGGCACGTCGCCCCGCCCACCAGCGGCAGCAACACCGGTGTGTTCGCCTCCAGGTCAAAGCCCGTCAAACACGTCGCCGACCCCACCGCCACCTCGCCCGTGCGGGTGTTGATGATGACGATGGACCATGTGGCAGAGGCCCGCCCCGCCGCCAGCACGCACGCCGCAGCCCCCGCGGCCGCAGCCAGCCCGCGAACGATCGATCCGACACGCTTTGTCAATTCACCCAGCATCATCACGCTCCTGTCCACACCGGCACATCGCCATTCAGAATGTATCGTGTACCACAAAACCCCGATTTCACCAAGACATTCCTGCTTGCCCCGGGTACCCCCCCGCCCCGCGTGGGCTCTTTCCTGTTCCCTGCACCCCTTTCCCGGATATCGGCCTCCCCAACAGGGCCCATCACACTACTCCGATTCGATCGCAGATACCGCCCTGATATTCCAGGAATGCCCGCACTCCGGGCATGTCACGTAATTCGGATACGGCGACCGCACGCCGTTGAGATCCTGCAGACAGCTCGCGCACCGGCGGTTCAGAGTGCAAAGCAGGATTCGCTTCGAGCCGCTCTTGGCGCCGCGAGCTTTGTGAAGCCCCCACGCGCCGATGAGCCCGAGCCCGAGCGCGACGAGATGGAACGCGCCAAACTGCGGCGCGCCGGTCTTGTCCAGTCCGGGCACGAGGAGTCGAAAGAATGGAAACATGAGCGAAATGAGCAGCCATCCGCCCAGGAGCCACGACGCAATGGGACATCGCAGAAGACCGCCAACTGGATGGGCAACGCCCAGAAATCCCAGCGTCTTGCCCGTCCCCACGGCACCATCTCGCGCGTTAGACGCCCGCGTGCCTCGCACATCTCAACAGCGGCATCCTTGATCCTCAACAAGTTCAGCCTCCAGCCGCGTGTACGAAATCCTCACTCCTCGCCCTTACCGTGAATCGCCCTGACGATATTGCGGGCATAGAACATCTTGCCGTACTTGCTGTCTCCGATCTGGAGCAGCACGCCCTCTCGCACGAGGAACTCAACATGACGCTGGGCGGCTGGATATGTGATCCCGAGCAGGCCCACCGCCGATGGGATGGTGATCGCATGGTCAACAAAGAGATGATCGACGAGCTTTGCAATCAGGCTGCTCTTTCTCGCACCTGACACGAGCTTGGAGTATTTCTGATGCAGACGCCCGACTCGCCCCGCCCGTTCCAGGTCCATATCCGCCTGCTCCGCTAGGGCGATGCAGAAAAACCGAATCCATGGCGTCCACTCCGAATGCGTGCTCACGCGCAGGAAGCGATCGTAGTATTCCTGACGGTTTGCCTGCACCCACTCGCTGAGGTTGCACACCGGCTCCTTCAGGAACTGGTCCTTCACAGGTGCCACATTCACCAGCGCACGACCGAGCCTTCCATTTCCATCGCTGAACGGATGGATTGTCTCAAACTGATAGTGGCTCATCGCCAGTTCAATCAGATAGGGCCATCGTTCCCGCTGCGGCGCGTCGATTGCCTGCGGGTTCGCGAAAAGCTCCCAGTCTTTCAGGCACGCGTCAAGCTCGCTCGCCGGTGGTGGAACAAACCGCGCGTGGCTAAAGCCTCGATTCTCGTCTCCGATGCACACCTGCCGGTCGCGCAGGTGCCCGGGGCGATGCCTCGAATCGACGACAAGCACCTTGTGCATCTCAAAGACCAACCGTTTGCTGATCGGTAACCGAGACGCAAGCCCAGCCTCGATCGACTGGCGATTCCGACGAACCTCGAATGCCTCCTCGCGTGCCGACGATGGGTCGATCTCTGCAAGCGCGATCTCCTTGAGTGACGCGAAAGTGTTCTCGATCCTCGACGAAGCCTGCGACTCGCTGCTGCGCATCGCAGACAGCAGCACCTTTGGTTCCGGCAATCGTCTCACCTCAGCCTCGAGCCGCAGAAGCGCCGTCTTGGCACGATCAAGATCTTCATAGAGATCACCGATAAGCGACCTGCGGTCAAGCTTTGGTGGAAGCGGATCGGGCACGAATGCCAGTCCCTCCGCGCTCACCAATTTGCCTTCTCGCTTCTCGACAAAGGTGGTTGGAGCCAGCCTCCCCGGAAACCCTTGTTGGAAGTCACTCGCCTTCATGATACCACTATAGTTGAATTCTCGGGTTCACAATTCAACACAGCTGCAAAAAACGATAATTTCAGACGAGACAGCTATCGCTGTGTTGAATAGGCGTTATCAGACGCCTGCAAAGCCTTGCGGCAAAGCCTCTTGCGAAATCGCTCGCGCCGAGCTGGGGATCTCTGCTCGGAGGTTTCCAACCAACTCTCACAAATCATCATCCTCATCCCTCACCCGCTTCTCCCGATTGCTCTCAAACGGCGGCACCTCATCCCCCCCATCGTCCTCATCCGCCTCTATCTCATCAACCGCCCCCACATCTTCCGCTTCCCGCTTCTCCGCCTCCCCGCCAAACAACGCAGCCTGCTCTTCCTTCCCCTTCACGGGCCAGTTGAGCCCCTTCGCCTGCGCCTCTTCCTTCGCCATCGCCTTCATCATCTCCCACTCTTCGGGCGTGATGAGCACATCCCGCGCCACACTCCCCTTGTGATCCGAGATGATCCCCGCGATCCCCATCAGATCAATCAGTCGGCTCGACCGCGTGTACCCGATCGCAAGCCGCCTCTGAAGCAGGCTCACGCTCCCGCGGCGGCTCTCCAGCACGATCTCCACCGCACGCTCGAACAGCGTGTCCTCCTGTGCCGCCTTCAGGCTCGCCGACGAGTTGTTCTTGCTCTGCAGCACCCGCTCCTCATCCGTCTGATGCGAGAGCCCGCTCCCGTCCTCGCTGGGACGCCTCAGCACCATCAACTGCCGCTCAAAGCTCGGGCCCGCCACATCACGCATGAACTTCACCACGTTGCGGATCTCGCGATCCTCTACCAGCGTCCCCTGGCTCCTCGAAAGCTTGTTGGTCCGCGGGTTCAGGAACAGCATGTCGCCGTAACCCAGCAAAAGCTCCGCCCCCTTGCCGTCGAGCACAATCCGGCTGTCCATCCCGCTATTCACCCGGAACGCCACGCGGCACGGCATGTTGCTCTTGATAAGCCCCGTCACCACGTTCGCCTGCGGCCTCTGCGTCGCCAGAATCAGATGCATCCCCACCGCACGCGCCTTCTGTGCAATCCGAATGATGTGGCTCTCCACCTCCTTCGCCGTCATCATCAAATCCGCCAGCTCGTCGATGATGAACACCATATAAGGCAGCTTCCGCGGCACCCGCGCCCCTTCCTCGTCGGTCGCAATGCTCAGCCGCTCCTTCAGTTCCTCCCACGTCAGCTCGTTGTACGCCCCGATGTCGCGGCAGCCGGCCTCGGCCAGCAGTTCGTACCGCTCGTCCATCTTCGTGCATGCCCACTCCAGGATCGCGGCGGCCTTGCCCATCTCGGTCACAACGGGGCACATGAGGTGCGGGATGTCCTTGAACTGCGACATCTCGACCATCTTGGGGTCGACGAGCACCATCTTGAGTTCGCTGGGCTTCTTGGTGTACAGGAAGCCCATGATGATCGTGTTCATGCACACGCTCTTGCCGCTGCCCGTCGTGCCGGCAATGAGCATGTGCGGCATCTTGGCGATGTCTTCGATGAGAGGCTCCCCGCTCGCGTCCTTGCCCATGAACATCGGGAGCTTCATGTGGGCGTAACGCTCGG
>JAYVUC010000138.1:0-25574 GCA_043788295.1 Phycisphaerales bacterium | reverse complement strand
CGTGTCACGCGGCGTCTTGCCGCGACACCACCGATACGCACCGTATCCCGTCACGGTTTTTTGATTCCACAGAGATTGTTGGGTTTTTCAGAGATCCCTGGAATCGAGTTGTCGCGTGATCGATGCAGTCGGGAGTGTCCCCCGCGTGCCGATCGACGGCTTGGGTAGCGGGCGGGCGTTTCCAAGAGCAAGCCGCCGAATCCACTGATGGAGTACCTGAATCATGGCTGATTACATTCCCGGTCCCGATGCGTCGTATCAGGCCTGGCAGTCCAACTTCGCGACCGCGTTCGGGTCGCCATGCTGAGGCAGTGAGCGGCACCATGTTCATTTCTTCGACTCGGCCGGTTTGAGCGGTGGCCTCTTCACGTTCCACCGTTCCCGAAGCCTCACAGAGTCCACGCCCAACTTCCAGCCCTTCGACGATGCGTTCCGCCCCGTGCATTCAAGCCGGATCGTGTGCGTGCCCTTCGTCAGCGTCACGTCGCCAAGGGCGTGCTCGATCACCTCGATCTTCGGAGAGTAGAAGTCGATCGGGTCGGGCATGTTTGCGACGGGATTGCCGTCGAGCGTGAGGCGGTACTGGCCGAAGTCGTCGGCGTGCGTGATCGGCACAACGAGGCGTGTCGTCTGGTCCTTCGCCACCTCGAACATGAACTCCACCCACGCGCCCACGCCCTTCTCGTTGTTGAAGAAGAGCTGCCCATCGCCTGTCCAAGGCCCACCCGCCTGCACCGATAGCCCCCCACCACCGCTACCCCCACCGCCGCCGCCACGGCCGCCGCCGTCGTCGCCGCCGTCGCTCTTTGCGTGCGCGACAAGGCTCTTTCCTTCGGTCACGGTGTCGATCGACGGCAGCTTGCGTTCCTTGGCCGACGGGAGTGTGGTGAAACGCTTGGGTTGCCCGCGCTGATACCAGAACGCGACGGTCGCAAAGTCATCGTCGCGTTCGACGAAGCCTTCGACCTTGCCGGTTGTTGTCTCGTCGGCCGACATCCACCCCGCGTGCTCGATCTCAAAGCGCAGCGACTTCCTGAACCGCACCGGATCGGCGATATGCCAGCGGTACATCGTTCCCTTGTCGCCCAGATCGCCCAGCCAGTTGTCGAGCACGGTGACGCCGAAGTATGGGTAGGAGGCCTTTTCCATGCCCCACGCGTTGCTGAAATAATCCTCGGTGCCGGTGCCCCAGAGCGAGGGCCCCTTCTCGCCATCGATGTAGAACTTCTCGTCGCCCTCGCCGAACCACTGCGGGCTGCGCAACCGCACGGACATCACCGTGCCGACGTAGTGACCGCCCTGAGGCGCGTCGATGTCGGCGATCAGGTAGTCGTGTCCCTTCACGGTCGGAAACTCCTGGCGATACTGGGCGCAGAAATACGCAGCCACTGCGGGCACAGCCTCTTCCGTGTAGTCGATCTGGTAGTACAGCGCGGCGAACGGCTTGTCGCTCTCGTTGGTCACCGTGATCCTCGCCCCGGAGTGGAACGGCATCGCCCAGTAGCAGTTGTACGCGTCGCCGCCCGCGCCCCCGACCACCACGGGCAGCGAGTTCACCTCGGCCCGCTTGCTGAAACCGGCTGCAAAAAAGTCGCCCAGCGGTGCCTCCACCGACGGCTCGATCGCACCGTCCCAATACATCCGCAGCACCACCTCCGACGGATCGGCCGAGCCGGCCTTGGAGAGCCACGAGGGCGCGGACTCGGCGAATGTCAGCCAGATGTGTCGCACCACGCCCGAGCCCTTCACGTCGGCGAGCACGAAGGTCTCGCCGGGCTTGACATGCCGGTTGTCGGCGTTGCTCCCAGGGTCGGGAGAGTTCGATGCGACCCGATGCGACCGTGCCTCGCGCACGACCGTGAGATCGTCGAGCAGACCGCCGCCGGGCTGCGCAAAGGTTGGCGTCACGCACCAATAAAGCATGGCCGCCAGCGTCGAGCATGTCACAGCGTGATTCGGCTTCATCTGGAATCTCCTAGGAACAAGCCCCGACCCGCCATATTTCCAATGTACCATCTGGGGCGGGGCCTCGCACGCGGCGTAGCCCCTAGAGTCACACGCACTCTCGATCCATGACCCGCGACGATTCCACATCGCCCCCGCTCCCTCCTGCGATCGGCCGCCTCGCCTGGTGGTTCCTGCTGCCCACTGGCATGGCTCTCGTCGGGATCGCCTCGTTGTTTTTCAAGCAGCCCGCGCATTACATCGCGTCCCTGGGTCTGCTTGGCAGCCTTCTTGTGCCGGCCATTTTCTTTCTTCCGGGTTTCGTTGCTATTTTCGCCGTCTGGCTCGGTCGCAAGCGGATCGGCAGAAAGTATCTCGCGGCACGGGGGCGTTTGTGCACGCGCTGCGTCTACAGTCTCCAGGGCCTACCGCCAAGCGGACGCTGCCCTGAGTGTGACACACCGTACGACACGATTGCCGACGCGACGCGGTGGAAGCGAGCGCAGATGCCGCAGCTGCCAGCGGAATCGCGCGATACAGCGACGGTCTAGTCATCAGATCCCAGATCTGAAATCTCAGACCTCAGATTCGTAATCTGATATCTGAGATTCAAGATTCTCAGCTCGGCGTCGCAAAGGCCAGCACATACCAGTCGTATTTGGAGATCCCGCCCGCTACCATCACGCCGTGCATCTTGGTGAAATCCTTTTCTACGCTTCGCTCGTCTTCGAAATCCTGGGACTTTACTGTGCCGCCGACGCGGTGATGAACGGGCGCACCCCCCAGGGCACGGTCGCCTGGGTGGCGGCACTCATCACGATCCCGCCCGTGGCGGTTCCCGCCTACACGATGTTCGGGGCACGCCGGCTCGCCGGGTATGTCCGGGCACGCCGCCGGGGCGTCGATGTGATCAACCAGCTTGTCCGGGATAACTACGGGCAGCTGAAGCCATTTTTCGCGCGTCCGCCTGGAGCCACCAGCGACGTCACTCCCGCCCAGGCCAACGACCCGCTCCACGTCCTTCCCGCGACACATTCCAACGACACGCACCTGCTCATCGATGGGGAGGACACGTTCAAGGCCATGTTCGCCGCGATCGACGCCGCGACCGACTATGTCCTCGTCCAGTTCTACATTGTGCGCGACGACTCACTGGGCAGGAAGCTTCTCGCGCATCTTCTGGCCGCCCTTGGGCGGAAGGTTCGTGTCTACTTCTTGTTCGACAGTGTGGGATGCAGTTCCCTGCCGGGTTCCTACCGCCAGACTCTCATCGACCGCGGCGCACACGTACTTCTCTTTCGACCTTCCCGCGCGCCCCGCTTTCGCATCCAGCTCAATTTCCGCAACCATCGCAAGGTTCTGGTCGCCGACGGCAAAGTCGCGTTTCTCGGCGGCTTCAACATCGGGGACGAGTACATGGGACTCAGTCCCCGGTTCGGTCAATGGCGCGACACCAGTGTGCGGATCTGCGGCCCGGCCGTCCAGGCTATCCAGATGGCGTTCCTTGAAGACTGGTACTGCGTCGCGCGGACGCTCCCCGAGCTGCAGTGGAAGCCCGAGGCGGCGGCCGACGGCAGCTCGCGGGTGGCCATCATCGCCAGCGGGCCCGCCGACGAGATCGAGTCGTGTGTGATGATGTACCTGCACATCATCCACACCGCGCGCCATCGCCTTTGGATCGCCACACCCTACTTTATCCCCGACGAGGCGGTCCTCGCCGCGCTCCAGGCCGCCGCATTCCGCGGCGTCGACGTGCGGATCATCGTTCCCGCCAGGCCCGACAACCGCTTCGTCAACCTCGCGGCACGGTCGTACTACCACGACGCCATGCTCGCGGGCATCCACATCCACACCTTCACCAACGGCTTCATGCACCAGAAGGTCGCCCTCGCCGATCGTCTCGTTTCCATCGGGTCGGCAAATCTCGACAACCGTTCGCTCCACATCAATTTCGAGATCACCGCGGTGTGCGATCACCCGCTTCTGGCAGAACAGGTCGCCGCGATGCTCTCGCACGACCTCGAACGCTGCACCGAGCTCAAACCCACCGATTTCAGCAAGTCCTCCTGGCTATCGCGCGTCGCGTCCCGTGTCGTCCGGCTTGCCGCCCCCATTCTCTGACACATAGAGTCACACATGCCCCGGGGTAAAGTCGCGAGCAAAGTTCCGCCCCAGCCGCTCTCGCAGCGGACGGTTCGGGTAGCGATGGCCTTTCGCTCGATGATGATCCGCTACCCCGGCGATCTCGCGCGGGCCGTGGGCTTTCGCCACAAGCCCGGCGCGCCCAGCGCAACACTCCGCGACGCATGGGCCGCACTTCCTAGCGACCCGGGCCTCCGCGCCGCGTGCTGGCTTGGCCACTGCTCGGTGCTTCTCAGGTTCGGCGCGCTCACCATCTGCACCGACCCCGTCCTGAGCCCAGTCATCGGTCCGCGCGTGGGGGGCGTCACCTTCGGCCCGCGCCGTCTCACGCCGGGTGCCGCCGCCGTCGATCTGCCCGCCCTTGATCTCATCCTCGTCTCACACGCGCACTACGACCACCTCGACCGGGCCACCTTGAAAGCGGTGGTTTCCAAACGCACCGAGCTCATCACAGCCCAGAGCACCCGTGGCCTCATCCCGCGCGGCTTCAAGCACATCCATGAGCTGCACTGGCTCCATTCGCACACGTTCGATGGCATCACCATCACCGCCGTTCGCCCCAAGCACTGGGGCGCTCGCAACGGGTGGGACCGCCATCGCGGCTACAACAGCTACATCATCGAGTCCGAAGGCTCGCGTGTCCTCTTCGCCGCCGATACCGCCCAGACCACCGCGTTCGACCACCTGGGCCCATTCGACCTTGGCATCTTCGGCATCGGGGCGTATCAGCCCTGGATCCACGCCCACGCGAATCCAGAGCAGGTGTGGAGCATGGCCACCAAGGCCGGGTGCCGCCTGGTCCTGCCGGTTCACTATTCCACCTTCAAGCTCAGTGACGAGCCCGAGGGCGAACCGCTCGCACGCCTCACCGCCGCCGCGGGCGATGAGAAGGGTCGCATTGTTGCGCCCGCGCCCAGCACGATTGTGGTTTTCTGACGGTTTCCTACTTCACCAGCTCCATCCGCACCGTCACCTTCGTCCCCTTCGCGGGCGTCACCGCCGCGTCGATCAGCCATTGCGGCTCCTCGGTCGCCGCCTCGGGGCTGAACACCTGTGACCAGGCAATGGGCTCGTCACCAAACGAGCACAGCCCCACGATCGTCCCCGACAAGTCCGCCGCGTATCGCTCCTGACCACGCACCTTCGTGAAACGCGAGCCGGCGAAGACAAACCCGCCCGCGCCGGCCTTTGCAGCCCCGAGCTTTGTTCCGTCTCTTTGCAACTTCACGAAGTCGTTTGCGGCGAGTGTGAAAAGTTGTCCCGCCGGCGTCATGTGGGTGATCGTCACCGCCACCTTCCCGCCCGTGGGAGGAACGCTCACGATCTCGCCATTCTCGGCCTTCTTCCAGCTTGTCGGCGCACCGGGCTGTGCGCCCAGCAGCAGCAACGCCGCGTGCACGTGCGAGGGCAGCACCTTGGTCACCACCACGCTCTCGTGCTCGCGCGAATCGGCACGGCACACGATCACTTCGAGAAAGATGTTGGGTGTCTCAGCGACGTGCGCGTCGACCGCAATCTCTCCCTCAAACTCCACGCCGCCGCCGGCCTTGTCGAGCCGCACGCCCGGGAAGACCTCTCGCATCGGCTCAGGCACCAGTGCCACGACGCGTTTGGGTTCCTCAACCACCACGACGGGCATGGAGGGCTCTTGTGCCACGACCGACTTTGAATCCGGCTTTGCGACCTTGGCCGGTCCGGTTCCGCAGCCCACCACCGCACCCGCAACAAGCAATCCGAATGTTCCAATTGCAAGCTTCATCCGCATTGCTCGATCCCTTTCACAAGCTTGACGAACAGCTCGCCCCGCCGCTCGAAGTTCTCAAACTGGCCCCAAGACGCGCACGCCGGGCTCAGAAGCAGCACCTCGCCGGGTCTCGCCCTCTCACGCGCACGGCTCACCGCTACATCCAGCGTCCCACATTCCACCGCTGCGCCGCCCGCTTTCGCCGCAATCGCCGGGCCTGTCTTCCCGATCGTGTACAGACCGCCGAGCATTGACCCAATAGCCGCCACCACACCCAGGTCCGCGCCCTTGTCATATCCGCCCGCGATCAGGTGAACCCTGCGCAGACCCACGCTCTCACCAAATGCCTCCAGTGCAAGCATCGTCGATTCGGGCGTGGTCGACTTGGAGTCGTTGAAGCACGAGAGCCCCCCGAACACGCCCACATGCTCGAGCCGATGCGAGAGCCCAGCGAATGTCCGCACCGCCGCCTCCGCCCGCTCGCGCTTGATCGAGGGCTCCGCAGCCAGCACCGCCTCAACCGCCACCGCCGCGTTCATGCGGTTGTGCCGCCCGGGCAGCGCGAGCCCGTCGATCTGGGCACCCTTGGCCAACACACGCCGCCCAACATCGGGCCGTGTCGTCCAGTCGCCCAGCGTCTCGCCCAGCACCGCGACGCCACCAGCGGGCTGATTGGCCAGGAGCTGTTGCTTGCTCGCGCGGTAATGCTCTGTAGAACCGTGCCAATCCACGTGGTTGGTCACCAGGTTCGTCACCACCGCGACATGCGGCGACCACCCCGATCCCGCTCCCAGCCAATGTAGCATCGCACTCGAAAGCTCCAGCACCACCCAGGTCTCGCGCGAAAGCTCGCGCGAATCCAAATGCCCCAGCAGCGTCCCGCCGATATTGCCGCCAAAGACCGCGGGCAGGCCGCATTCCCGCAGCACATGATGGATCATCGCCGACGTCGTGCTCTTGCCCGCCGAGCCCGTGATCCCGATCGTCCGCTGGCGATTGGGCAGCCGTTCGCACAACAGGGCGATCTCGGTCGTGACGCGAACGCCCGCCCTGGTCGCGGCTTGCACAAACGGATTGTTCCAGGGCGTCCCCACCGCCGGATTGACCGTCACCATGTCGGTGTTGGTGAAATCCGACATGTCGTGCCCGCCGAGGCGAAGCGTCAAGCGGCCGCTCTTCACAAGATCGTCCACCATCGCCAGCGAGCTTTCGAGCTCGTTCGCCGGCTCTTTGTCGGTCAAGAGCACTCGCGCGCCGCGACCGACAAGCCATCGCGTCAGGCCCGCACCGCCGCCGAATCGGCCCAGGCCCATCACCGTCACGCGCTTGCCGTGAAACTCCCCGTTCATGCACAAACCCTCACGCCCCGAAGGAGAACGTTCCCGGTCAGACGGGCCTTGTCGCCAGCCGCACGAACATCTCAACCCCCGTGGCAATCGCCTCGTCGTTGAAATCGAAGTCCGGTTGATGCAGCGTGGGATAGTGAATCGCATCCGCGGGCCTGAGCCCCAGGAAGAAAAAGCACGCGGGAACCTTGCGCCCGTAGTAGCTGAAATCCTCGCCGCCCATTGTCGGGTGTTGAACTTCGCTCACACGCGACTCGCCCAACGTCGCTCTGGCGACATCGAAGAATTGCGCGACCATGTGCGCGTCGTTGCTCGTCACCGGATAGCTCTCGCGGTACGTGACCTCGGCCGTACACCCAAGTGCCTGGGCGGTGTGGTTGGCGAGCTGGATGAAGCGTTCCTTGGCGAGCTTGCGGGTGCTGTCCTTGAGTGTGCGAACCGTCCAGTGGGTCCAGCACGATTCGGGGATGATGTTGTTCGCCGTGCCCGCCCTGATCTCTCCGCACGTCACCACGACCGAATCCAGCGGGGAGATATTCCGGCTGGCGATGCTCTGCATTGCGGCGATCACGTGCGCCGTCGCCGTGATCGGATCGAATCCCTGGTGCGGATACGCACCGTGGCTCTGCACACCCCGCACCGTGATCTCGACATCGTCAACACTTGCCAGCAGCGGCCCCACGCGCGTGGCGACGTGGCCCACCGGAAAGGTCGGCCAGCCGTGGAGCCCGAATATCTCAGAAACCGGATTCCCCAGACCGCCCGACGCCCTCGAAACACGATCGCCTTCGAGGGCCCCCTCGTTGCACATGCGTTCACCTCCTGCGCCGCCCTCCTCGGCCGGCTGAAAGATGAACGTGACAGGTCGCGGGCGATCGGCGAGTGCCGCCAGCACGCGGGCCGCCCCCAGCAGCATCGTCGTGTGCCCGTCGTGCCCGCACGCGTGCATGACCCCCGGCGTGCGGCTCGCATAAGGCTTGCCCGTCTGCTCCGTGATCGGCAGCGCGTCCATGTCGGCTCGCAGCGCGACCGCCGGGAGCGTGTTGCCCTGTTCGCTTGTCGCGGCGAGGTACGCAACCACGCCTGTCTTGGCGATCCCGGCCTTGAACGGGATATTGAGGGCCGAGAGTTGACGTTGAACAACGTCGCTCGTTCGGCGTTCCTGATAGTTCAGCTCGGGATGGGCGTGCAGATCACGTCGAATCTCGATGAGGTCTTTGAGCTCGCGTGCGATCAGGCCTCTGATGTCGTTTGGGGCCAGCGTCATGGTCATTGGTAGAAAGGATAGGGGGCCGAGGGCGGCCTCGGGGCGTCACGCCGCTGGTCCGCGCTTGTGTCCGCCGAATCGCAAAAAAAACCGCGCCCTGGCGTGAACACCAGGGCGCGGCAAGAGCCGATCCACATGCGTCATCCTAAACAACCCGGCGTGAGGGGGGAAGGGGCATGACGCACGAGGTGAAGAAGAATCAGCAGGGGGTCTCGAAGGCGACCACGAAATCGTCGTAGTCGAAGAAGTCGACGGCGGTGTCGTTGTTGAAGTCGGCGGTCGCGCAAGGCGGGCAAACGCCACCCTCGAAGCACACCACAAAGTCGTCGTAGTCGAAGAAGTCGACCGAGGTGTCGTTGTTGAAGTCGGCGGGGCACTTGGCCGCCATGTCGGTCACGCACAGGCTGTCACCCGGGGTGAAGGAGACGTTGTCCATCGCCACCACGTTGCCGTTGCCCTGACCACCGACGAACATGCGGAACTTTGAGGGACGCGGCAAGGCTTCGACGTTGCCCGCGCCGCCCTGGACGTTCCACTCGGCGTTCGCGGTGGTGCCACCCAGCGTGCCGGTGGTGTCAAAGACGTGTCCCTCGCCGGTGGCGAGGTTTTTGATTCCCATCTTCAGGATGCGGTTGGCAGTGTAATCGACCGAGTACGTACACCGGTACCAGTGGCGCTGCTTGATGGTGCTGAAGGGGCCCAGCGGCCAGGTGCCCGCGACGTCATCGGGGTTGTAGAAGCCAAGGCTCGCGCCGCCAGCAGAGTCGAACAGGTTCCACGACAGGGAAACCTCCGAGGTGATGTCGCCATCGACGTTCCAGTAGCAGAGCATGTTCGCGCCCTGCGTGCCGCCTGGCTGGATCGAGAACGAGCAAACGTTGCTCGCGTGCGTCAGCGGATCGCCCTGATAATCCACGTAGATGTCAACGCAGATGGTCCAGACGTTGGAGTCAACCCAGTTCATCGGGTGCTGAGCGCGAGCAAACCCGGCAGCCGAGCCAAAGCCCGTGGAGACCGCGACCTTGTTGTTGCCGGTGCAATCGGGGCTGGACGCGACGTTGAAGTGGGCGGGGTCGTTGAAACCGCGAACCTGCCAATCGGCAGACCCGGCAACGGGCACGAACCAGCCGTCCTGGCCGGTCAGAATGCCGAGAGTCTGACTCTCGAAGTTCGTGGAATACTGGGCGGACGCCTGCCCGACGAGCGAGGCGCACGCCCCAGCTGCCAAGCACAGAACCAATGCAGACTTCTTCATACGAATTCTCCTAAAAAGCACACGACACAGCCTAGCCCAAAGCGGGCACTGCAACCATCTCGAACCGGAGATGGAAAACACGCGAATTGTCGGGACGGCTTTCAGGGCCTGTCCCACGAGTCACTTCAGTGAACCACAATTTGTGCTGGTTGTCAAGGAGATTTGTGAAAATCTTCGTGCTTTTTTTGCAACCCTCGTTCAGTCAAGGCGTCACGGGCACCCCCCTTGGGGGCGGAAACTGTCCAATTCCGCGACGAAACACCAAGGCTCCGACTGACGAGACCGCCACGTCCCCGATTCAATCGGCAGAACCATGTCGAACGCGTCTACGCTGTTCCGCCCGGCAAACGGCTCGACCCGTGCCGCCGCGCGAGGAGAATCACATGGGCTTGAAGGACACACTTGGCTGGCTTGCGGACAACGAGGCGGGGTCGATTGGACGGCTCATCGAGTGGCTTCGAATCCCCAGCGTCTCCACCGACCCGGCGTACGGGCCCGATTGCGGCCGCGCAGCCCGGTGGGCGGCGGATCGCCTTACCGAAGCGGGCCTGACCGTCGAGATCTGCCCGACGGGCGACCCAGCCCATTCGGGGGACTTGTCCAAGGGTGGAGGCCACCCCATCGTGCTCGCCCACTGCCCGGGCAACCTGGGCTATACAGGGCCTCATGTTCTGTTCTACGGGCACTATGACGTGCAGCCTTGCGATCCACTGGGGTTATGGGAATCGCCGCCCTTTGAGCCGGTGATCAAGGACGAGAAAGGCGGGGTGATCTGGAAATCGGAGGGTGGGAACGCCGGGCCCGCGTCGCTGCCGGGCAGGGGCGAGCGAGTCGTTGCCCGTGGGGCAGTCGATGACAAAGGCCAGGTGCTGATGTTCCTTGAGTCGCTGCGTGCCTGGAAGGAAACAGGCGGCGCGGTGGGCGGGGGCGTGAAGTTCACGGTGCTGCTCGAAGGCGAAGAGGAAACCGGGAGCGTCAACCTCGAAAAGTTTGTTCTCTCGCGGAAGGAGGAACTTGGCGAGTGCGATGTGTGCCTCATCTCCGACACGGGCATGTTGGGCCGCGGCAAGCCGGCGATCACCTATGGCGTTCGCGGCCTCGCGTACACCGAGATCACCCTCCACGCTGCGAATCAGGACTTGCACAGCGGCCTGTGGGGCGGGCGTTGCCCCAACCCCATCACCGAACTGACGAAGGTGCTGAGCCAACTCTGGGATAAGAAACGTCGTGTGACGATTCCCGGGTTTTATGACGCGGTTGTGCCATTGACCAAGCAAGAGCGGACCAACTGGAAAGCCCTGAAGTTCAATTCCAAGGCTGCTCTGAAGCAGATCGGCCTGCCGCCCGCCGCCGACGTGGGCGAAGCGGGGTTCACCGCAATGGAGCGTGAATGGGGCAGGCCGACCGCTGAGATCAATGGCATCTGGGGCGGCTACACCGGCAAGGGGGCCAAGACCGTGATCGGCAGCCATGCCAGCGCGAAGATCAGCTTCCGGCTCGTTGCGAATCAGAACCCGGCCAAGATCACCAGAGCCTTCTTCAAGTGGTGCAAGGACCACACGCCTGCGGGTTGCCGCTGGGAATTGAACGACCATCACGGCGGCTTCGGTGTCACAACGCCCATCGACAGCCCCGCGATGCGGGCCGCCGCCGCCGCAATAAAGAAGGCCACCGGCAAGACCCCCGCCCTCATCAAGAGCGGCGGGTCAATCCCCGTCGCGGGCATGCTCAAGTCCCGCCTGGGTATCGACACGATCTTCATGGGCTTTGGGCTCTCCGACGACCGCGTGCATAGCCCCAACGAGAAGTTCGAGCTTGACTGCTTCCGCATGGGTGCAAGGAGCCACGCTGCGTTGATCGGGGAACTGTTGGGTAAGTAAGCTCTGTCTGACGGATGCCATGAGGTGGCCCGGTTCTCCGAACCGGGCCTGCAAACGAAACTTCTATGCGAGGCCATTCGTCCGGTTCGGAGAACCGGACCACCAAGAATCAATCCCTCAGACAGCATCTAGGCGACCACATGCCCACCCTGTACCTCATCGACGGCTACGCGCAGTTCTTCCGGGCCTATCACGCCATCCGGTCGCCGCTGACCTCGCCGGTCACCAAAGAGCCGACCAACATGACCTTCGGCTTCATCGGCATGCTGCTCAAGCTGCTGCGAGGCCAGGGGAAAATCGGCGGCAAGCCTGCATATGTGGCGGTCGCCCTTGATGTCGGCGGCGATCGCGGCACCTTTCGGTCGCAAATCTACCCGGACTACAAGGCCCATCGGCCCCCACCGCCCGAGGATTTGTTCGTGCAGGTGGACCGTTGTCTGGCGATCCTCCGCGAGGTTGGCGTGCCGCTCCTGGGGGTTGAAGGGTTCGAGGCCGACGATGTGATCGCGACGCTTGTCACTCGCCTGCGACGAGATCACCCCGACCTCACCATCCGCATCGTGAGCAAGGATAAAGACCTCAAGCAGCTCCTTCAGAGCCCGCAGCGCGAGCAAGGGGCCGCGCCGGGCGACTCGCACGCATCGAATAGGGTGAAAGGCGACCGCGAGCCAACCCTCGCTTGCGCTTCGGGCTCTGAAGGATCTGACGGATGCGTCGAGATGTTCGACATCCACAACGATGAGGCGATCACCGCCGACACACTGCTCACCGACACCGGACTTCGGCCCGACCAGGTCCGCGACATGCTCACGCTCATGGGCGACACCGCCGACAACGTGCCGGGCGTCGAGGGTGTGGGCGAGAAGACCTCGGCGATGCTCATCAAGGAGTACGGCGACCTCGACAACCTCATCGCCCACGCAGCCGAGATCAAGGGTAAACGCGGCGAGAAAATCCGCGAATGGATCCCGCGGTCACCCCTGACCAAGGAACTCATCTCCCTCCGCCACGACGTGCCCTTCGACTTCAACCTCGAATCCGCCAAGGCCCACCGCTTCGCCCTCGCCACGCTCATCCCCCTCTGCAAAACCCTTGGCTTCAACCGCTACCAGGACGAAGTCCGGGCCCTTCTGTCAGAGCCCGAAGCGCAAGCGAGGGTCGGCGTCCCCAGCACCCCAAGCTCGCCCATGCCCGAGGCCGCCTTCGAGTCCAATCGCGCCCGCGAGGTTCGTAAGCCTCCCCCCCCGGCTGGCACCGGGGGCTCTGACGGACTCTTCGCCGCTCACGCGGCGGCGGAAGTGCCCGACAGGCCCGCGTTGGGCAACTACCGGTGCATCACGACGCGTGAGCAACTCGCCCAAGTCGTCGCCGAACTGAAAGCCGCGACCGTCATCGCCCTCGACACCGAGACCACCGAGCTCTCACCCCTCCTCTGCAACCTCTGCGGTGTCAGCTTCTCTACCAAAATCGGCACGGGCGTCTACATCCCCATCCGCTCGCCATCACCAGAACGCCACTTGGACGAGGCCACGGTACTCGAAACTCTTCGCCCCATCCTTTGCGACCCCGCCAAGGAAATCTGCGGCCACAACCTCAAATACGACCTCGTCGTCCTCCGAAACGCTGGGCTCGAACCCGCCAACATCGCGTTCGACTCCATGGTCGCCTCCTACCTCATCGACTCCTCTCGCTCATCGCATGGCCTCGAGGCCCTCTCGCTCGCACTGCTCACGCGCGGCAAATCTTCTATCAGTGAACTCATCGGCTCGGGCAAACACCAGCGTTCGTTCATCACCGTCCCCATTGAGGCCGCCACGACCTACGCCGCCGCCGACGCCGACCTCGCGCTCGCCCTCCGCGAGCAGATGCTCCCGCAGCTCCGTGCGATGGAACTGATGCCCCTCTTCGAGAAGGTCGAGATGCCCCTCGTCCGCATCTTGGCCGAGATGGAGTTCAACGGCATCATCGTCGACGCCGACGAGCTCGAACGCCAGCGCCGCCGCCTCACCAGCAAAATCAACGAGATTCTCAACCAGCTCGACGCCGAATCGGTCAAAGCCATCAACCGCAAGTTTGACCCCAACAGCCCCAAGCAGCTCGCTGCCGTCCTCTTCAACGCCACGGACGCCGAGGTGCCGGGTCTGGGCCTCAAAGGGTCGAAGAAAACCAAGACCGGCTACTCAACCGACGCCGAAGTCCTCGAAGACCTCGGCGAAGACGCGACGATCCAGACGCCCATCCCGCGGCTCATCCTCGAATACCGCCAGTTCTCCAAGCTCGTCTCGACGTACCTCGTCGCCCTGCGCGAGGCGATCAATCCGCGCACGCGCCGCGTCCACACGAGCTTTCACCAGACCGTCGCCGCGACGGGCCGCCTCGCCAGCAGCGACCCAAACCTGCAGAACATCCCCATCCGCACGGAGGTGGGCCGCGACATCCGCAAGGCGTTCATTGCCGCACCCGGGCACGTCCTCATCACCGCCGACTACTCGCAGATCGAGCTTCGCCTCCTCGCCCACCTTTCGCGCGACCCCGCCCTGATCGACGCCTTCATGACAGGCCAGGACATCCACCAGCAAGTCGCCGCACAGATCCATGGCGTCCCTCTCGACCAGGTCACCAAGGACCAGCGATCGGGCGCGAAAATGGTCAACTTCGGAATCGTCTACGGCATCACCGCGTTCGGCCTCGCCCGCCGCCTGGGCGTCTCCAACACCCAGGCAGACGAGATCATCACAGGCTACAAGAAGCGATTCACCGGCATCACGACCTTCCTCCACGAGTGCGTCGAGCAGGCCAAACGTTTCGGCCACGTCGAAACCATCCTCAAACGCCGCCGCCCCATCCCCGACATCAACAGCAAGAACCCAAGCCACCGCGCCTTCGCGGAGCGCACCGCGATCAACTCCGTCGTGCAAGGCTCTGCAGCCGACCTCATCAAACTCGCGATGGTCGCCTTCTTTCCTTCCTTCCGAACATTTCCATCGGAGCCCCCGGCGCAAGCCGGGGGGTTGTCTTCGCTCGCCTCCCTCCCCCCCGGCGTCAAGATGCTCCTCCAAATCCACGACGAACTCGTCTTCGAGTGCCCCGAGGACCGCGCCGACGAGGCGATGCCCCTGATCGTCAACGTCATGGAATCCGCCATGACCCTCACAGTGCCCCTCAAAGTTGACGCCCACATCGGCCGCAACTGGTTCGAGGGCAAATAGCTAGTCGATCTGCTAACCTTCTGGCGTGACGACACAGACGAGTGACATCTGGACCACCCGCAAGCTCCTCGTCTGGATGCGTCAGGCGTTCACCAAAGCCAAGCTCGACTCGCCGGGGCTCATGGCCGAGATGCTCCTCGCACACGTCCTCCAGTGCGATCGTCTCAGGCTCCATATGGACGCGGACCGACCGGCCTCACCCGACGAGCGCGAGACGCTGCGGGGGCTCGTAGGCCGGGCACTCAAGAACGAGCCTGTGCAATATCTCACTGGCGAGGGCTGGTTCTACGGCCTCGCATTCAACGTCGATAAGCGGGTGCTGATCCCCAGACCCGGCACCAGCACGATTGTCGATGCCGTGATGTCGCACAGCCGCGTTGCCGCGGGCTTTGGCGGCACGGGGCCAACCGCGGGCGAGGGCGTGCTGATCGCCGACCTCTGCACGGGCAGCGGGTGCATCGCTGTCACACTCCTGAAAAATTTACCCGCCGCCCGCGCCGTCGCGACCGACATCTCGGCGGAGGCCCTCGCAGTGGCGCAGGCGAACGCACGGCGTCACAAGGTCGCCGACCGGATCGAGTTCGCCACGGGCGATCTCTTCGCCGCGCTCGCGGGCCATCCGGTCGCAAGCAGCGTGGAATCGCTGCACTACCTCGTGAGCAATCCGCCGTATATCCCGGATCACGAGTGGGACGCCGTCGCCCCCAACGTCAAGGACCATGAGCCGCATCTCGCGCTGCGCGGCGGCCCAGACGGCCTTGGGTTCCTGCGGCGCCTGCTGGCGCACGGGCCTGATCTGTTGAAGCCCGGCGGCATGCTCGCGGTCGAAATCGCCGACTCAACCGCGGATGCTGCGCTGGAACTGACCAAAGCGACCAGCCATCTCGCGGACGCTCGCGTTGTCAACGACTTGGAGGGCCTGCCCAGGGTAATCGTCGCGACACGGGCCTGAACCAGACCTCACGCCGCCTTGCGCTCGAACGTCGTCACCCGATTTCCGCCAGCCGACTTGCACGCCAGCACCGCCTGCGCAGCCGCTTTCACAACCTCGATGGGGTCGTTGAACGCGCTGGTGTGTGGTGCGCCAAAGTGGACGACTCCCACGCTCGCCGAAAGCCCGGCCGTCCCCGATGTGGGCGGCATCATGCGAACCAGACCCGCTCGGAACTCCTCCGCCCCTCGAACGATCTCCTGGCCCGACGCCCCCACCGTGACAATCGCGTAGATCCACGGGCTGAGCGAGCAGATGGCCGCACCCATCGGGCCAAAGTGCTTTTTGAGCAGCGCGACAGCCCCCATGGCCGCCGTCGCCGACGAAGCCGGGTTTGGGCCAAATATCGACGCATCAACGACCACGTTGAGCAGTGACGCGGGCTCTCCCTCTTCACGGGCGACCTTGAACGCGCGGCGCACCGCAAAGTCGAATCCCTTGCGACCCATGATGCCCGTCCGCGGGTCCACATCCGCCGGATCGATCAGCATCAGCTCAACACCGGCCATGGCGGGCGGAGAACTCTCCTGGTTTGCGTCGATCGAAGCGAGCTGATCCTCGGCCCGACGCTCAAGATCCGCAGCACTGGAGGTCGTGCCGATGTCGAGCTTGAACAGCCCCGCCATTTCCTTCGTGGCTGCCCGGGAACGCTCCAGGACCGTGTCCACGCTGTCCCCTTTCATGCCCAGCCACTGCTCCGCCTTCGCGTACAGCCGCCGCAGACTCTCAGTGGGCTCATCGCTCGTGATCACATCGTGGATCATGTTGCCAAGACCCACCGCGTGAACGATCTCGGTGTGCATGGGCGGTGTGGCCGTGGGCCTCTCGTGATACTTCACCGGCAGCACGAGCGAATCGGGCATCTTCCAACGCTGGGCAAGCATCGCGCCGATCTCGGGGTGCTGCACCTCATACGCCGTCAGCTCACACTTGACCAGCTGGCGGTGATCGCCCTTGGTGAGCTTCATCACGCGGAGATAGTCATCCCCCAGCGCCTTGTACATCGCCATCACGCCAACATCCTGCAACAGACCCGCGAGGAACACCTCGTCGCCAAACTTCTTGCCCGCAGCCTCGACGATGCACTTGCCGCCCACGGCGGTGTAGAGCCCGCGGCGCCAGTAGTCCTGATAGTCGAACGCGTCGCCGTCCTTGACCTCGACCGACGAGACGAGCGAGAAACCGAGCACCAGCGACTTGACGGGCGAGAGCCCGAGCATGACCAGGGCCTTGTTGATGGTGCCGCACCGCTCGCGCAGGCCGTAGAAGCTGGAATTGACCGTGCGGAGGACTTTCGCCGACAAAGCCTGATCGTTCTGGATCGTGCGGGCCAGTTCGGCGATCTTGACGTTGGGGTCCGCGCACAGCTCGATCACCCGCAAGGCGACCGCCGGGAGCGATGGCAGCGACGGGCACGCCAAAATGTCTTCGAGCATCTCGCTGTTCATATATGGATTCTTCAGGGGTGTGCCGGAATGCGGTATGGCCGCTTTGGAACATCGGCACGAGGCCGCCCCGACTTCACCCACCACGGTTGAACGCCGCCTTGTCCGCACGCCCGCCCGCGAGTTCTCGGAGGTCAAACACCGACCCGAGCGACCCAACCTGCTCCCCCAGCAGTTCTCGGATGTAGCTGGCCAGCAGTCGGTTCGCACGCCGACATGCCTGGGCATCGATCTCAGCACCCGTCCCGGCAATCGCACGCAGACACTCCACCGTCTGCGCACGCACACCCCAGCTGGGCCCTTGCGGCGCGGGACCGGTGACCAGCCCGCCAAGCTGCGGGGAGAAAAGGTACCGGCCTGCTGTGGGAAGCGGGCCACCCGCGGCGGCGTCCCGATCCAGCACCGGCGTGTAGCCCATCTCAACAAGCAATGCCCATTGGAAGCGAAGCAAGCAGGGCTCGATGGAAAGGCCAGTTTCGAGACTGGTCAGATCGCCAAGGCTCCGCAGTGCGGCGAGCGACGCGTCGAAAAGACCCGGATGCGGGTCGCTGTCGCGGACGCCGTGCTGGAGCAGATCGGCGATGTACATCGCCGCGTGAAATCGGTCGAGCGAGCGGCGAAGAGCCGGAAAGAGTTCTACAAGATCCCACTCTGTCAGTGTGGCAAGCTCGGTGTGGGGTTTCACGATCGCCTGGAGCGCCGCGAGCGTGAGCAGCTCGACGCCGCCGCTGAACCGCGCGTTCTCGCGTTTGGATCCCTTGGCGAGCGCCCGCAGCACGCCGTGCTCACGCGTGAGAATGGAAACGGTCTGGCTGGTCTCAGACCAGTCCCAGTGGCGGATGCAAAGGCCTTGATCCTGGATCGTGGGCACGCGGGTCAGCGTAGCGGTTTGGAATGAGGCGTGACTATGCTGGGCGATGCGTTTCAACCTTGTGGATGCGGTGCTGGAACGAAGTGAGGGGCGGATCGTCACGATCAAGCACGTGAGCTCCGCCGAGGAATACCTGCAGGATCACTTTCCGGGGTATCCTGTGCTGCCAGGTGTGATGATGCTCGAGGCCATGGTCCAGGCCGCGCGGCTCATTGCCGACCCCGACGACAAGGCCGACCCGCCGCTGGTCCTGGGCCAGGTTCGCGGGCTCAAGTACGGCCGATTTGTTCGCCCCGGTGCGAGCCTGCGTGTTGAAGTGACCTTCCTGAAAGAGGCTCAGGGCGGCAAGGAGTTCAAAGCCGAGGCGCTCCTGATTGAACCTGGGCGAGCCGCGACGGGGGAAACGTCGGGCGTTGCAGCCAGCGGAAGAATCACGCTCCGACCGGCCCGAGTCGGTTGAGGAGCATGAAATCCACCCGCCAAAGTGGGCCCCATCTCGGTTTGGCCGTGCTAACATCGTGCCGACCCGCCGGTTGGGTCTCGACAGGGGAAACGGCCTCATGACACGTGACGAGATATTCAACAAAGTCCGCAGCCTGCTCGTAGACGCCCTCGTCGTCGACGAGGAGGACGTGAACTCGCAATCCCGGCTCACCACCGACCTGGGTGCGGAGTCGATCGACTTCCTGGACATCGTCTTCCGTCTCTCTCAGGTCTTCGGGATCACCATCGCCCAGGGCGAGCTCTTCCCGGAGAATCCAGCCCAGCAGGCCGACATGGTCAAGGATGGCAAGGTGACCCAGGGCGGGCTGGCGATGCTCAAGAGCAAGCTGCCGCACGTGGACTTCACCGCCTTCGAGAAGGATCCGTCGGTGAAACGTGTGGGCGAGCTGTTCACCGTGGAGACCGTCGTGAACTTCGTCGAACGCAAGCTCCAGTCCAAATAAGAGCACCGCGAAATGCGATGGATGTGGATCGACAGGATCGTCGAACTCGTACCGCGGCAACGGATCGTGGCGGTCAAGAACGTCAGCATGGCCGAGGAGCACCTCCATGACCACTTCTGCGCCACGGGCACCCGCGGTGCGGTGCCCATCATGCCCGCGTGTTTCATCCTTGAAGGCATGGCCCAATCGGCCGGCATCCTCGTCGGACACGCCGAAGAGTTCCGCGAGAAGGTGATCCTGGCGAAGGTTGGTAAGGCCGAACTCTCCCGAGAGGCGATGCCCGGGCACGTCCTGCGGTACACCGCGACCATCCAGCACATGGACCGCTCGGGCGCGTCGACTGCCGGAGTCGTTGAGCTGCTCGACCCGGTGAAAAACTGGGCCGCGGAAACGATCGGCGCGATCGATCTCATGTTCAGCCACATCGACCAGAATATGAGCGGCGAGGAATTTCCTGAGCACAACTTTGTGTTCAGCGAGTCGTTCCGGACTCTCCTGCGAACCAGCGGCGTCGCCTGATCCGGTGGCACGCCACACTCACCGGCTTGCCGCGACGGAGAGCTGCGAGGCCGCCACAAATACCGGAAACGCGCTGATGACAATCGCCGCCACAGCCAGCCGCTTGCCTACATGGTGCCTGCGTCGGCCCACAAACTCGCAGACACCCAGCACAAACGCGACCCCAATGAACTTGTACGCGATCATCCCGGGAAGCCCCGCAGCCTCGATCACATAGTTGGCGATGGCGTTCACCTCGACCCCGCCCAGCACGAGGATCGTGTACGTGCACAAAATGTCCAGCGTGGCAACGATGATGTACCACCGGTACAGCGACGGGTAGAGCAAGGGTTGCGAGAACGCGCCGGTTTCAAGCACGCCGGGCTTTGGCACGGGTCACCTCCAAACTTCCAACGGCGAGATCAGACCGCGAGCGCCTCCCGCACGAGACGATCAAAGAGGCCTCGGGGAGCCCAACGACCAGTCCAGCCCTTCGATTGCACCAGAGCCTGGCGAACGAACATTTCCACGCCGTCGATGGTCCGCCAGCCAGCATCGCGGGCGTGCCTGAGCAGCGGCGTCTGGATCGGGTTGTACACGGTATCCAATACGAGCGGCGAGGCCGGACAGTTCCCCGCTATAGCAATGGCCTCAACAGGAATCGGAGAACCAGACGGGTCGGGCCCGCCTTTCATGCCAATAGGCGTGCAATTGACAAAGACATGAGCGTTCGACGTGGGCAACGTGTCAGCCGCCGCAGCGACGACGGTGCCCACTCCGCTATCGCCGCCCGCTGCAAAGACCTGATCAATCTCGGCGGCAAGCCGCTGCGCCCGGGCCTCGTCGCGGTTATAGACAGTGACGTGTGCCCCCGCCGCCACAAGCCCGTAGACCACGCCCCGCGCGACCCCGCCCGCGCCCACAACCGCGACGGGCACGCCGGCCAGCGAGCCCATGACCTCAACAATCGGGGAGATCGCCGCGGCGATATCCGAGTTCCCCACGCAAGCGCCAGTGACGCGGCCAGCCGCCCGCTCGATCACAAGTGTGTTGCCGGCCCCCACCGCCGCCGCCGCCGGGTCGATCGCCCATCCCCGCTCAACCGCAAACCGCACCAGGCCCTCCTTGTGCGGCAGCGTGACGCTCGCGCCGTGGAAATCCAGCAACGGATCATCGACAAGCGCGCCCAACGTGGCCTTGAAATGCAAATACGTGTCGTCCGCATTGCCGGTGGACGCGGGCGGAATCGGGAGCGGCAGGTACACACCGTCGTGATCCATCGCCTCAAACGCCGCGTTGTGAACCAGCGGCGAGACCGAGTGCGAGACCGGCGAGCCAACAACGCCGTACACACGCGTTCCCCGCGAGATCGATCGGAAGCGATAGAGCCTCAGCAGCTCGCCGATGGTCGGCTGACCCGGCGCGGTGGCCGACGCCTTCTTCAGACTTGCAAACGTGAGAAACGCACCGAACTTGCCGGCCAGCACGCGGCTCATAAGCCCGAACTCGCCCATCGCCAGCGCAATCATGGGCTTGGGTGCCTCGCGCAACATCTCGAACAACTCCAGATTGTCACGCAGCGACCGCGCGCGAAACGCGATCTTGGTCACCTGCGCAGCGGCCTCGGCGTGCATCGCAAGCACGCGCCGCGTCAAGTCCCCCGGCCTCTGGTCAAAGTCGTGGGCCGACAGAATGAGCGACGGAGCGAACTCCCGCCTGCGAGCCGGATGATCCGTCGCGAGATTGATCTTCTGCCTGATGTTCGCGGAACGCGAGAATGCCGCATGCTCGATATCCAGGAATCGCGGCGGATGCTCGTTCAGTCCAGTCGCCGTGCCGAGCCGCTCGTACAACGAAACGCGATCCGTCTCGTCGCCATCGTACAAGCCCCCCTCGGCCGCCGACCGGCACGTGAGAATGCACGGCAACGGCGATTGAGCCACGAGCTTGATGATTCGCCGCGTCTCGTCGCCTTCGCCAGAGGCCAACGCACCCGCTCCGCCAGAGAAAAAACCATCCACCCGAAACTCGACGAGGTCGGCCCCCAGCGTGCGGGCATAAGCAGCATCCGCCAGTGCCTGATCGAGATCCTCTACCGTAATTGGAACGCACACGAGCGTCGGCATGGCCCAGTGTAGTGGCGACGGCACACTCCATCACGAATCGAACGTTCGCCCGACCTGCTCGAAATACCCCAGGCTCTGGGCAAGCCCACCCTCGCGGGCAACCGCAAGCCATAGCCTCCGATGCGATTCCGTGATCTCCGCAAGGCGGCCCCGCATCGCCGACCGCCACGCCGGATCGCCCGCCCTGCCCGTGCGCCGCCCAAGTCCCCGATCGGCCGCGAACAAGGCGTACGCCAGCGTGTGCCGCAACTCATCCTGAGTGCGCTGGGACAGTCCGGCGGGAATCCGCGTGCCCAGCTCGGCGATCTTGCCCGCCGCGAGCTCCCAGTTGCTCGACAAGCCGACATCTGTCTGCTCATCGAGCCGCTTGAAGAGATCGATAAACAGCGCGGTCTGATTCAAGAGCCTTGGCGTCACACCCTCAGGGACCGCCCGCGAAAGTGCCAGGCACGTCCGCCGCAATCGCAGATCGGCGTTTCCAAGCTCATCCAACCACGCACCCAGAAGCAGCCCGCGATCACCATGCGCGTGCAGCGATGCCGCTACAGGTTCCCACTCCGCAGCCTGATTCCACGCCGCCGCGAGCCCCTGCGCGATGCCGTGCGCCGCAATCGGCCACTGCTGATGATGCCCCGTGTCGCCCCAGTCGCACACGAGCAACCCCGTCGCGCCATGCGCCACCCCGGCAGCCGCCGCAGCCGAAATGTTCCCCGCTCGCTCACTCGTGCGCCCCGTGATCGAACGCCAGCTCGACGTCCCCGGGCAGACCCAGAACTCGCGTTTCGCCTCGCTCAGCGTCGTCGCCCACTTCTCAAACGGCGACGACGGCTCATACCCCCACGCCAGCGAGATCAGTTCGGGCGGAATCTGCGGAATGCACTCGGGGTGCGACAGGGCTATATCGGCCCAGAACATCGGACGCTTGCCAAGCTTGCGAGCCTCAGCCGCCACCTTGGCGACAAACTCCAGATACACCGCCGCCCGCCCACGCTCTTCCACCGCCGCGTTGCTGCGCCCAAACCCAACGTCGAACGTCTCGTCGCACCCGATGTTCACCAGCGGCGTCGAAAGACACGGCAGGAGCTGCCCCAGCAGGTCTTTCACAAACTCGATCGAGCCCGGATCGACAGGGCACAAACTGAACGGGCCCGTGCGAGGCCACACGTCAAACACCCAATCGCCATGCGTCTCTGCGAGGTGCTGATATTTCGGCAGCCTGAGCCACGCCGCGAGGTGCCCGAAGCAATTCTGATTCGCGACAAGCCGCACGCCGCGCCCCGCCGCGTACTCATCGAGCTGCCGCAGCTCCTCGGGCGTGATCGGACTGTGTCCCCGCCATGCCTCCTCGTGCCCGGCGTATGCGAACGTGTGCTCGGTGTAGAGCTGAAGGTGGTTGCACTTGAGCGACGCGAGCCAGTCGATCACACGCCGCAGCTCTTCCATCGTCGGCACGCGGCACCGCGACACATCAAGCATCACGCCCCGCGTCGCAAAGCTCGGCTCGTCGGAGATCACCACCGCTGGAAGCTTTCCCGCGTACTGCGTGAGCAGTTGGCGTAGCGTGGCGAGCCCCAGCGCAAGCCCCTGCGTCGTGCCGCTGGTGATGACGCACGCCGGCTCGTTCGATGGCCCATCGAGCACGTCACGCGGCGGCGGCGGGGTCATCCTGAGCAGGTAGCTCTGCCCCCCCGTCGTGCCCGCGTCGCGCGGACGATCGGGATCGAGGCGGCAATCGAGCCACACCGTCTCGCCCACGCCGCGCCGACGCCCACGAGCGACACCGCCCAGATGGAAATTGACATCAAAGCCCATCGGCGCACGCCACGCGAGGTCCGTCGCCGATGGTCGCCTGATGAACGATCCGAAAAGCGTCATACGCCTGGGCCTGGGCAGGAGGATCGGGTCCATCCCGTCGAGGATGAGCGAGTCGGTCACCGCAAACCCTCCGACCCATCACTCGCGCGACGAGTGCCGACACAGCACACCGTCGTCGCGACAATCGTGCCCAGAAAGAGATGCCACGGAAAGGCTATCTTCGTCGCCACCAGGGCCTCGCAAACCCAGGGCGTCCAGAGCTTCCAAACCATGGGCTGCATCAGAGCGACAACGATAAACCCGCTGAGGATCGCGGCAACCGCCGATGCCGAGTTCCCTCGACGGGTGAAGATCGCCGTGAAAAAGACACCCAGAAGCCCGGCGTACGCGAAGTTCATCACGCTCAGGGCAAACTGGATCAGCGATTGTCCGCTCCCTCGCTGCCAATACACGCACCCGCACGCAAAGCCGCCCAGGACAACTCCCCAGCCGACCACCGCCCACCGCCCGGCGACGAGGTACGCCCGATCGTCGAGCCCCGGCCTGACCTTCTTGTAACAGTCATTGACGAACGCCGCCGCCATCGCATTGATCGCCGAGTTGCAACTCCCAAGCCCCGCGGCAAAGAGCCCAGCCATCATGAGCCCGCTCATCCCCGCGGGCATCTCTCGCAGAATGAACTCCAGAAACGCCTTGTTCTTCGGGTCGATCGAGTATGCCGGTGCCGATGCGCCCATCAGGTCGGGACGCCTGTACAGCACATACAGCAACAAACCGATCAGCATGAAAAGCGTCACAACCGGGAGATTGATGAGGATCGCCACAACCACCGAGCGGCTGCCCTGCACCGCCGACTTGCATGTGAGCATGCGCTGCGCGAGGTCGTGGTCGGTGCCGTAGCTGGCAACCCCCAGCAGCGAGAAACACAGCAACGCCGTCACGAGCGTGTTGACCTCCGAAAGGTTGAGCCCGAGCCAGGGCTTTGAAAGATCGAACCCCATGTTGAGAATCGCCAGCTTCGACCCGCCCGCCCCTCCATCGCCTATCCGGGTCTCCAGCAACGCCTGATACAACTCGCGGATCGGCACGGGGATCCTGCCAAGCACCACGACGAGCGCAGCCAAGGCCGCCGCGACGAAAACACCCGTCTGGATCACGTCCGTCCAGATGATGCTGCGGATTCCCCCCGACAGCGTGTACAGAATTGCAGCAACGGTCAGCACGCCGATCGCAAGCATCAGGTGCTCGGGTGCCTCGTCTCGGAAGAGAATCAACGACAGTGGGATCGCCGCCATGTAGTGCCGCGAGCCGCTGGCAAACACGCGCCCGCCCAGGAACGCCCAGCTCGCCGCCGTGCGTGCTCCCGAGCCCAGTCGCACGCTCAGCAGATCGTACACGGTCGTGACATTGTGGCGGTAGAAGGCCGGAATGAAGAATACAGCAACGATCCCAACCGCGATGAACATCCCGATGTTTGTTGACAGATACGTCAGGTTGCTCTCAAAGGCCTCCTGCGGTGCCCCGATGAATGTCGCCGCGCTCGTCGCCGTCGCCAGCACACTGATCGCCACCGCCCACATCGGCATCTGCCGACCCGCCAGGAAATACTCGCGGGCCCCCGCGACCTCCTTGCGGCTAAACCACCACCCTGTGGCGGCGATCAACCCGAAGTACGCGATCAGCACCGCCCAGTCGAGCGGCGCGAATCCATCAGCCTTGGCGAGCAGGGGCATGGACGCGAGCGTAGCGACCGCCGGTGGCACGGGCATCCTGCCCGTGTTCAAGGTGGCACACTCCCGCCGCACGTACTCCACACCAAAGAGCAAAGCACGGGCAGGATGCCCATTGTTGTTTTCAAAAAAGAAAAACTCGTCTGCCGGTTTCCGCCCGCGGACGAGTCTAAGAGGAGAGAGAGACAAGACTCTGGTCGAAGGGGCCGGCATTCCGGTTCCCTTCAGTAAACCCAACTGCTGGTTTCCGCCCGCAGTCGAGTCATAGAAGGAGAGAGAGACAAGACTCTGGTCGAAGGGGCCGGCATTCCGGTTCCCTTCAGTAAACCCAACTGCTGGTTTCCGCCCGCAGTCGAGTCATAGA
>JAYVUC010000137.1:0-11609 GCA_043788295.1 Phycisphaerales bacterium | reverse complement strand
GTCGCGCTTCTTCGCTTGGTGTTGGAAGATCAACGCGCGGAAGGAAATGGAATCCGTCTCAATGCCCGTTGGAGCGACATGGCGATCAGCGAGCAGCGGTCGCAGCCGGGTCGCGCCTTGTGTACGGGGCGGCAAAGACGCCTCGCACCATGGTCCTGAGATCCGCCGACGAAGCCCGTCGATGGGCGGTTCGGTAGCACGAGAGCCCGTCGGCGGTGGGGAGGAACGTGAGCGTTGCGGCGTCGTCTTTGGGGTAATTTGGATCGTAGATTCTCAGCACCACAGGTTCGGTTGCAGCGGCATCAGAACCGGCGACGCCCTCCGCATACGCGAGCACCTGGTGATTGTCCCAAGGTTTGGTCTTGCCGTCGGCCTTGCCCAGCACTAGGCAGAGCTGAACGAGTTCGCCAGTGGTGAGCCGCGAACGGATCGCCGGGAGTTCTCTCGCGTTCATCGCGTCGAGGCCTTCGGCACCGGCATCCGGCGTGGCCATCCCGGCCAAGACTCGAAGCGGGACGCCGATGCCGCCGTAGGAATCGGCCTGACGCTGATAGAGGTACTCGTAGAGCGGGTCACCTTGCTTGGGCGCAGCGGTGTCGCCGGGAACGGTCATGTCGGCGAGAAAGTAGTCGGCAGCGACGGCGCACATGCCCCCGCAGAGCCCGAAGTGATCGGGAACCGTCGATCCCAGCACACGTTGGAGGGGCCGAAGCGATGGGGGAATGGGCGAGCCTTTGAACGCGTTGACGAACGCGAAGCCGTGCTGCGATGGAAGGAACGTCCGGGTGGTAGCCGGTGCCGGGGCGGCAACCGAGGGCGCAATCGCGACGGCTTGACGGGAAGCGGGAACGTCGGCGGGCGTGCGTTCGCAGGCGAAGAGCGAGAGCGTTGCAAGAAGCGTCAATGCGTTGCAGGCAATGTGGCGGCAGACGAGGCCCAAGGCTTGAATCGTGCGGAAAGCTCGCGGGTCACTGGGCACGAACGATCATAGCGGTGAGCGTGGGCTGGGAGTCAGCGGATGGTGAACGAGAAGATGATCACGTTCGCGGCGGTCAGGGCGGCCGCGGCGAGGCAGAGCAACAATCGTGCGGGAACGCTCCATCGCCGAAGGCGTCGCCCCCACACTATCAATGCAGCAAGGCCGAGTCCCTGGACCAGCAGTCCCACGGCGTTGTGTTTGAGGAGGAGTCTCGCGCCGGTGCTCTGGGTAGGCATCTCGCTGCGAAGGATCTGTACCAGCAGGTAAACAAGCAGCAGCACGTTGAATCCAACCCCAAACGACATGCCGACCAGGGCCGTCACCCACAAGCCCATGCGAGGCTCGGTCAAACCAACGGTGAGTCTGAGTTCGCGGTGACACTCGGGGCATCGGGCGGCGAGAAGCCTGCGGAGGCTGTATCCGCACGATGGGCAGGGCTCGTCGCGGTCGTCGAGGAACGCGACCAGTAGGTGCGTGGGCGGTAGGGGCGGTGGGGGAGGAGCGGCCATCGGTGAGATGGTATCCGGCGCCCTCGGCTTGCCGCCGCGATGGTCAGTCTGCCCGCCGATCTCGATCCGCCCGGCGGGCGTGCGAGACGATCGCCCGCACGAGCTCGCGCAGGCTCGGGACACGGCAGCCCCGGTCGCGGTTCGCGGCACCAATGGCAAAGGCGAGGCGCCATTGTTCGCGCAGGACGCGCTGGGCCGCCCAGAAGCCGATCGATGGATCATAGATGTTCGTTGATTCCGAGAGCACGCCGTTGAGCTCGACGATCTTGAATCCGCGGCCTTGCATGAACTCCGCGTGGTCGGCATAGCGCACGTCGTAGCGGCCGAAGCCAAGTCCCGGGAAGTGATCGGCGATCCGATCGAACGCATCGGCGAGCGCGGGAGTGATGAGGTGCTTGCCATCGAGAAACATTGTGCCCTGACAATGATTACCGGCGGTCGCGAGTGTGACGGTCTCGCCAGCGGCTGGAACGCGATCGGCGGAGAGGCCGAGCCGTTCAAGAAAGACAGCGGCCTGTGCCCGGAATCGCGGGTGGCGCCACACAAGAGTGCGGAGCGAAGAGCGTCCATCGCCAACCACAGCCGAGAAGCGCTTGTCCGTCATCGAGAAGATTCGCCCGCGGGTCATTCCAGGCTGCCGAACATAGAACACACCGGCCTCGAACGGGCCCGCGTGATGTTGCTGGGCCAGCACAGGCCCGGGATGGTCGTGCAGGTATGCGTCCATCTGCCCAGCAGAGTGGATCAACCGCACGCCGGCACCGCGCTCGCCGACATCGGGCTTGAGAACGATCGGAAAGGTCCATGAGCCGACCGCCATGGCGATTTGAACCGTCCGTCTTCGATCGGCGATGTCGCCGACGGGAACGAGAGAAGTGGGCACGATCGTGTCGCCCGGCAGCTTGGACAAAATGTCGTACTTCGACTCGCCAGCGACGCCGCCAAGGCGAATCCCAGGATTTGCGGCCGTGAACACGGTGATTCCGCGGTGGCGGATGGCAAGCCAGACCCACCACGGCACAAGCGGGGCGTACACCACCCACGCGGGCCAGTATTCCCAGCGCAGAAGGCGTGTAAGTCGAGCGGCGATCCGGTGGTGCAGGAGCTCGATGTGCGTGAGCTGATCGCCCGCCTCGCCCGACGGCGCGTGGGACGCGTTCATGGCCCGGGGAATTGCGCTCACAGCGGCGCCTCAACGCCCGCGAGCGTGAGAGCAACGCGCGAAGACAGCTTGGGCCTGAGTGTCGATTCGTCGAGATGCGAGTACGTGAGCGTGGCGGCGTGGTCGCTCATTTCGATCACAGTGCGGCTGACGGTTCGTGCGTCGGACCTCGACATGAGCACGCCTAGGTGGGTCTGGCCAGGCCAGGTGTGCTCGTGGAAACGATCCTGCGCGAGGAACCAGTCGCCGCTCTCATCGAAAAACTCGTGGAAAGCGTCGCGACGGGGCATCTCAACCACATGATCGCCCAAGCCCGAAGACGTGAGCATCAGTGGCCTGCGCCCCCAGGCGTGCAACTGCACGCCCAGACGCGACGTGTCGGACGCCAGCACAACACAGCGTCCGACCTCGGCGATGAGAAGGCGAAAGGGTGGATAGCTGGTTGGGTTCAGAGCCATCGCCGCCAGGACGGCCGATTCCAGATCGTCGGCGTTCAACAGCGAAGGAACGATCTCGCCGCGCGAGAGGACGCACGCGGGAAGGTCACGCTCGGCTGCGCCAGGCGGGAGGGTTGCGTTCAACAGGCACACGACAAGCCCGGCGCTGTTCATACCGATCCAGGTGCCGCCCGACTCGGGGTCGATGGGCATCGCCGCTCGCCTCCCATCCAATGCAAATGCGCGCGGCGGAAGTCCGGGCGTTCGGGTTCGCCGCTCATCTCTGTTGCAGACGACGCGCAGGCGCGGCGTCAAGATACCGCGAGGCATCTTCGCGTTGACGACAGTTACTGTGCACATGCGTGGGCGTCCATGTGGGCAAGCGTGGAGGGGGCGTAGCCGAACGTCTGGGGAACCCGAACGCCAATCGCAAAGGCCATGCTTCGAACGATCGCGTTGTGATGGATCGTGTGGCTCAGCACGAACGAGAGCTCACGCCCGAGCGATGATTCGACAGTGACGCCCGGCCCGTCGCGTGTGGGCTTGATCGTGACACGCACCGGCACCGCACCGTCGACGCTTGCGAGCTGTTCCGTGCGTCGAATGAGGCGTGCGATCTCAAGCCGGGCCGCTTCGACGAGGGATTCGATGTCGGTCCCGCGCTCGCGATGGTCGTAGTCGATGCAGCCTGTCTCGTCCGCATCGACCAGGGCGCGGACGTGGTCGAGACAGTGCCGGACGTGTCCGCCGATGGTCGCGTTGAAAAACTGTTCGCCGCACCGCAGCGTGAACTGGTCGGATGTGGCGGTCGAAGCGACGGTCTCCAATTCGCGGAGAAGGGCGGTGAGCGGCGCGGCCAGCGGATTGACCGGTGCACTGTGGCACTGGGCGGGTGACCTGAGTGCGGCGGGCATTTGCGTCGTGATCATGGGTGAAACCTCGTATGTTCAGGTTGGATGCCAGAACAGGCTGGTCGGTTTCGCCAACACCGAGCTAGAGTCGGCGAATGTCCTTTACTGCCAGCTTCAAGCGGTTGATTTCACCCTGGGATTCCAGGTCTCCCGTGATCTCGACCTGGTCGGCGATAAACGCGCGGGCAGCCGGGTCCAGGGGGCCTCCAGAAGGGTCCACAAGCAGGTAGTACGCCCTGATCCCCGCCCCGTCGCGTGTCACGAGCATGGGCGGGATACCGCCTGAGATGCAAAGGATGGCACACTCCTTGTGCGTCTTGCCCTCGCCCGGTTTCATCTCGCCCAGGTAGCACTTGGTGTCGATGATCTCGCCTCGCAGCGTGACTCGACCCCTGGGTTCAATCGCCGACGGCTCGACCATTGGTGCGGAAGGCACCGCCACGACGGCCGCGGGCCCATCGGCGAGTTCGACCATCCGCCGACCATCTCGCCGCAGAAGGGTGCCAAGGGCATTCACGGATTTGCCATCGAACGCCGCCATGCGGTTGATGCTGCCGTGTTTGCCGCCTTCGACGATGAGAACCGGGCCGGGCTTTCCATCCCCGCGATCGACGGCGTAAAGCGTTGGGTACGGATTGCAAACGACCGTGCCGGCAAACGTGCGAGGTGCGGCATCGTCCCAGACGCAGGCCCCCGGGCTTCGCTGGGTAGTTGCAACCAGGAGGGCTCCGGCGATGATGACGCCCGCGCAAATGGGCACCACAAGCCGCAGATATCCGCGAATCCCAGCGGGGACGGGCAGGTACCCGACGTAGATCTCATCCATAAGCCGACTCCTCGAGTTTCGCGGGCTCAACGGGCGTTCCCGCAGGCAGTGGTTTGGAATTGACCTGCACCTGCCCTTTGACGATTCGTACCTGATACGTCGTGATCTTCTCCTGGAAGGGTGGGGGCGAGCATCCGTCCTTGGCACGGTATTGCCATCCATGCCAGGGGCAGGTGATGCAGCCGGCAATGACCTTGCCCTCGCCTAGCGGCCCGCCCTGGTGTGCGCACACGTTTGTGACGGCGCTGATGGTGCCGTTGTGCTTGAACACCGCGATGCGTTCCCCGCCTGGAACGCAGACCGTCCGGGCCCGGGCATTTGGGATCGTGTCGGCCGGACCCGCGTCGATCCAGCCATCGTCAGCGGGCGCGACAGCGCTGCGGTCCTTTGCGACCTCGCGACGGCCCGTGAAGGCGTGTAGGCCGGCAACAACCATCGCGCCCACGCACATGGCGATGGGCGCGATGGGCCCACGATCTGTCTGAAGTGCCCCGAGGGCGACATGGCCCACGAGCAGGGCGTAGGCGATGTACACCATCATGTGGAGCCGCTTCCAGACCGTCGCCGAGAGGTTCCTGAGCCAGAAATCGTGGCTCGTGGCAGCCATGAGGAAAAGCAGGAGCAACGCGGCGAGACCAAGCGTCTGGAACGGAAAGGCCGAGACGGAAAGGTAGCTCGAATTGATACCAAGCAACGAGACCAGCGGGTTGAGGTCGCCAAAGCCGTGGTAGAAGCCAACAACGATCACGGCATGAACGCAGGCGACGAGAAAGGTCATCACCCCAAGGTGTCGCCGGTTGTACAGGATCGGAAGGAACCGGCGATCAAGCCTTGCGAGCGGGCCGATGCACAGGATGATGTGGAGCATCACGATCGCGCACGAGCCGGTGGCCCGGATGGCGACGATCGGGGGGCTGATCGCCTCATCACCAGTCCACGCCAGCGAGGTGACCGCCGCAAAGAGCGCGAGGTATCCGCCGATCGCCCCCCGCAGCGGTAATATCGTACACACGCTTGTGCCGACTCCACTGGATGCTCGTGTACCCGATGCTCATCGGGTGGCCTCTGGCACGGGTGCTGGCGGCGAGATCGCTGCCCTCGGGCGAAGAGCTACGACGAGAACCACCATAATGGCATGACCCAAGAGCAGCCAGATCCAAAGATGGGCGCGGCGGAGGTTTCGTGTCACTGGCTGGCTTCCTTGCTCGCGATGATCCATCGGCCGAGCATCCAGGGCCAAAGTGCCGCGACGCCGGGAACGATCAGGAGCCGGAACGACCAGGGGGCGTTGGTTGCGGCGTGGTCAACCTTCGCGACGCCCTTGGTGACGAACGCCACTGCGAAAGTGAGCCCGATCGCGGAATACGCGGTGCCGGTCCAGACGACCATACTGGCAATGAACAGGCCCATGGTCTGGGTTGGATGCCTGAGGGCTGCATCTGTAACGCCCAGGTTCAGAGAAAGTTCGTATTGCAAGCGGTGCCGTTCTGTACGCGGCCTTTGCGTGCTGCGCGGTGAATCCCGGGTTCCTGAAGAAACGATACGGGCGTAGCGGCATCCCAAGTCCGTCGCCGATCCCCGGCGGTTTCACCAGGAGCCTTCCATGCCCAGTCCACGTCTCATTCTCGCGTTCAAGCTGGCCGCCGTTGTGTCACTCATCGGGATGCGGGCCACCTTGGCCTACGCCAGCCCGGAGGACACGGCCATCACTGCGGTCAAGACATCGAAGCCCGTCAAGATCGGCGAGTTCAAGGGGCGCTACGTTGCCCTGCACTTCCTCACACGCACCAGAACGCCCGAGTGCGACGCGTTCGTGAAGGAGATCCTTAGGAACGCACCCTCGCTCGCGGGCGTGACGCACGTGTTCATCAAGGCGGACCCCACGTCGGTAGTCAAAGCGTGGGCCGAAACATTCAAGGACGCGCCCGATCGGTTCTACGCGGACGAGGGAGGTGCGCTGGCCAAGGAGTTTGAGCTGAGCCCCGAGATCGAGATCAACGGCGTCAAATCGAACCCGCCCGCGACGATCGTACTCTCGGCCGAAGGCAAGGTGGTGGTAAAGTCGGTGGGCAGCTCGGCCCACGATCATCCCGCGTGGGCTGCGCTCGCCAAGAGGATCGACGACAAGCGCAAGGCGCCGCTCGACCACTACAACCTGCCCAAGGGCAAGACCGTCGCCGTCGACGGGTACGATGTGGTGTCCTACTTCACCGACAGCAAGGCGACCAAGGGCTCCGACAAGATCACGTCTGAGTACAAGGGCGTGACGTACCAGTTCTCGTCTGACAAGAATCGCGCAGCCTTCGCCGCGGACCCCGACAAGTACACCCCCACGTACGGCGGATGGTGCGCGAGCGCGATGGGTGCCAAGGCCGAGAAGGTCGAAATCAACCCGGAGTACTTCAAGGTGAAGGACGGGCGGCTCTTCCTGTTCTACAAGGACTTCTTCTCCAACGCACTCAACGACTGGAATAAGCACGAGAGTGAATGGGAGCCAGCGGCGGACACCAACTGGAAGAGGGTCGCGGGCGAAGATCGCACGCACGTGCAGACTTCATCTCCCTCGCCGGCAACACCCACTCCGGTCAAAAAGTAAGCCCGGCAAGGAGACCCTCATGCCTGCTCTGCCAGCATCAATCCCGCGCCGAAACGTGATCGCCAGTTGGTGTCTGCAAATCGTGGTGGCCGCCATCCTCGCACAAACGCTCTACTTCAAGTTCACGGCGGCACCCGAATCCGTCTACATCTTCACAACGCTGGGGCTCGAACCCGCCGGACGCATCGGAAGCGGCGTGGCGGAACTGATCGCGGTTGTGCTGCTTCTCATCCCTCGCACGCCGGTGCTTGGCGCGGTTCTTGCCCTGGGCGTCATCACGGGGGCCATCGCCAGCCATTTGACCAAACTCGGCATTGTCGTCCAGGGCGACGGCGGCCTGCTCTTTGGGCTCGCCCTCGTCGTGTTCTTTGGAGCCTTGGGCATCCTTATCATTCGACGAAAGCAAATACCTCTGCTGGGCTCGCGGCTTCCATGACGTATCCAACATGAGCAACACCTCACAACGCCGCCTCCTCATCACCGCAGGCCCGACGCACGAGCCCATCGACGCCGTTCGCTTTCTCGGCAACCGCTCGTCGGGACGCATGGGCGTGGCCCTTGCGGACGCGGCCTCCGAGCAGGGTTGGCACGTGACCCTCCTCCTGGGCCCCGTCGCGGCCTGCCCCGCCAAGTCGGGGATCGTGGTCCGGCACTTTCGAACGTGTGAGGACCTTCGCACACTGCTTCGCGAGGAAGTGGCCTCGGCCAACGTGCTCATCATGGCGGCGGCGGTGGCCGACTTTCGCCCAAAGCCCAACCCCGCGATGTCGGGCGGCAAGTTCCGCCGCACCAGTGCAACGATGACGCTCGAACTCGAACCCACGCCCGATCTGCTCGCGGAGGTCGCAGCCTCTCGACGTGCCAGCCAGCTCATGGTCGGCTTCGCACTCGAACCCCGCGCCGAGCTGCTCGATTCCGCAAAGGCCAAGCTGTCACGCAAGAAGATCGACATGGTGGTCGCCAACCCGCTCGAAACGATGGACAGCCCGACGGTCGAGGCGATAATCCTGTTGGCCGACGGCTCACGCACCGACACCCCTGGAATCATGTCCAAGACCGACTTCGCAGCCTGGCTCATGCGGATGATCGAGAAGCGGGTGGGCTAAGTTTGTGGCTGCCGCACCTCTGAAAATCGCACGAAATACAGCACCGCCGCCGCACCGATCCACGCGAGCCCGATCCACGCGGCGGCTCGTGTCTCTTGCGAGAGATACAACGCCCCGACGAGCACGCCCACCTCGCCAAGCACGAAGATCGTCGCGGCGGCAGACGTGAGCGCCGATCGCTCTGCAGATGCCCGGCGTGTGAATACCGCCGCAGCGGTGAGCAGGAAGAAGATCGTGTCAATGCAGACGACACCGGTGGTGAGACGGTCCACGCCATCCTTGCCCACGGCAACCAGCAGGACGATGGCGGTGACGGCCATGAGCACGATCGCGGCGAGCGGCGTCCCGAATCGCGCGCTGATGCTCGCAAACGGCGCGAAGAAACGCCCGTCGGCGGCCATGCTCTGGATCAGCCTCGGGCCTGTGAGAAGCTGCGCGTTGAGCACGCCAAGGGCCGACAGGGCGACCGCGCTCGCGATGATCTGCCTTCCGTAGTTCGGCCACATGACAGCCACGGAATCCGCGGCGACCGCCTTGCTCGCGGCGACTCCCTCGGGCCCCAGGAACCGCAGGTACGCCCAGTTTGCAAGCAAGTAGAAGGCGACCACGATGGTCACGCCGCCGATGATGGCTCTGGGCAGTGTTCGCCGCGGGCTCTTCACCTCGCCAGAAATCCACAGTGCCTGCTGCCACCCGCCGTACGCGAAGAGAGCGGGAACGAGCCCTTCAAGCATGCCCGCGAGCACGCTCTTCGCTCCGGGGAGTCGTTCCACGACCGTTGCCGCCACTGGTTCGCCCGTCCACGCGACGGCGAGGATGGCGACGAGTAGAAGCGTTGCGAGCTTGGCGAGCACAGTGAGGTTTTGCAACCTGCTTCCCCATCGCACCCCGAGCATGTTTGCGACGGCGACTCCCGCTATGAGAATGACCGATGAGATGATGAGCGGCCACCCCTCGGGCGCGACACGGCCCGACGCGACCCACAAGTTCTCCGTGCATATTGCCGCGATAATCCCGATCACACCAGCCTGAACCGCCGTCGCGTTGCAGAATACGAAGAGAAAGCCGGGCCCGGGGCCGAAGACATCCCGCAGGATCTGGTACTGGGCTCCAGGGCCATTCCACCGGCGACCAAGATGGGCGAACGCCAGCGCGCCCGCCATCGCTATCACGCCCGCGACAATCCACGGGAGCAGCACGATCGCCGCCTCGGGCCGCGCGGCGCTTTCGGCAACCGAGTGTGGCATCGAGAAGATGCCCACGCCAATGATCGCGCCAATGACCACGCACGTCACGTCGACGCCGCCAAGCACCCGTGCCGGCCCGGTGGAGATGGGTTCGCTCTGTTCCATCGCGGCACAATACCACACAAACCGTCCGCCCGCGAGGGGCCAATGATGGGGCGTGACATCGCCTTTGGACATCTCGCCTTTGAAGGTTCCGCGAGCCGTGCGGACTGTGGTGATGTACGGCGGGACGTTCGACCCGGTGCACGTCGGACACATTGAGCCCGCCGCCGCGGCGATGAGGCTTTTCGGTAAGGCGGGCGTGTTGGTCTACGTGCCCGCAGCCCGCAGTCCGCACAAGGCGGGCGGGCCGACCGTTTCCGACGAGGACCGTGTGGCGATGTTGCGGCTTGCCGTCGGTGGCCGGGCGGTCATCTGGACCGATGAAATCGATCGTGCGAGCATGCTGCGCGAACATGGCGGACGATCGCCGGCGAGCTACTCGATCGACTCGGTTCGCAGGCTTCGCAAGGTTCTGGGCAGGCAAATCACGCTGCGCCTCCTGATCGGATCGGATCAGGCAGCGGCCTTCCACACATGGAAAGACTCCAGGGCGCTGATCCGCTTGGCCGAGCCTCTCGTGATCCTGCGGGAGCCTTGCGATTCATCAGGCAGGCTTTTTGATGACCTTGCACGAGCCAGATTCTGGAAGCCCGCCGAGATCGCCCAGTGGATGACTCGGATCGCGCCGACCTCGATCATGCCGGGTGAATCGACGACGATGCGGGGGCAGATGCGGGCTGGGGCCGACCCCCAGAGGGCCCTGCAGCATGTCCCGCCAGCGGTCAGGGACTACATCAAAACTCACGGCTTGTATCGCCCCCATGAGCGCTAGAGTCGCTCGCTGGCCTTGCTCAGTGATTCAAGCAGGTGCGAATAGGCCTCCGATGGCTTGATCTTGCGGCGTGACATCATGGCGGCGGCTGTCTCCATGAACTTGTCGAAGCGGAAGGACTTGAGCCCCGCGTCGGTCGCCCACGCGAAGGGCGGCGTCGTGCCCGTGACGGCGGCAGCCTGCGCGAACATGCCGCCGGTCTGCAGGATCGCCCCGGTCATGATCCGTGTTCCAATAGCGGTTTTGACGTGATCGCCGATGATCGCACCCAGAAATTGCAGGCCCGTGCGCTCGTTGCCCGCGCCCGCAGCCTTGGCGATGACCTCGCTGTAGGTGTTGAGAAGGTTGGAATTGGTGGTCGCCGCGCCGAGATTGACCCACTCGCCCACGTAGCTGTCGCCAAGATGCCCCTCGTGACCCTTGCTCGAATACGCCTGGAAGATCGACCCGCCGATCTCGCCCGAAGCCTTGCACCACGGGCCGATGGCGGTGTGGCCTTTGATCAACGCTCGTTCGAGCACCGTCGCGTGCTCGCCGATGTACGCCGGTCCAACGATCGTCGCGCCGGGACGGATCGTGGCATAAGCCGCGATGACGATCGGGCCGCCCTCCATGTCGAGCGTCACGCCCGGATAGACCACGGCAGTTGGCGCGATCGTGAGCGCGTGATCGCCGATCCCCAGGACCGCGGGTGGAAGCTCCTGGGTCGGCTGATTGGAGAGCAGCTCAAGATCAACGGCCATGCACGCGTCGCGAAAGTGGATGATGTGCCACGGACGCGAGAGCATCGCGGGTGCCGGAATCTCCGCGACCACCGCGCCGGGCAGCGCGGTATCACCGTCACGCCACGAGCGAAACTCCTGCGGCTCCATCACCGCGGCGATCAGATGCCCGCTACCGGCCTCGATTACCGCCTGTCCGGGCTCAAGCATGGCGATCGAGTCGAGCGGCATCGTGACCCG
>JAYVUC010000136.1:0-19274 GCA_043788295.1 Phycisphaerales bacterium | reverse complement strand
TTCGGAATAGACCTTCCTTGCCATCGTGACACTCCTTGCCCCAGCCAGTTGTAGCCGGGGTTGGGTTGTGTCAATGGAATCTGGGACGGGTCAGAGTGTGTTTTTGGATTGTAGAGGGTTTGGCCGCACACTCGAGATATCGGACAGCGCGAGAACACGGGTGGAGCAGGGTACCAGGAAGCGACGCGACAGCGGAAACTTCCCCTAGTTGGATGTCTGCTGTGAATCGACGACAGGTGAGGACCGCCTTTCTGCTAGAATCATTGGAGATTCGCCCTATCAGCCATTCGTCACGGGGCGCGTGATGGAATGCGGGATCAGGCTTCAAGGACGCGTGAATCGACCAACCGTGCAGCAACGCCCCGGACCCACTCGCCATGCAGCCGATTCCTCCTGAAACCCGAACCCGCCGCACGCGAGTCGTTTGCGTCGACGATGCACCCGACATGACCGACATGCTGGCGATGCTGATGCTCGGGCACGCCGATCTTCTCAACGTGGGCATGCTGGACAGCGTCGTGGGACTCGTCGGCGAGGTGCTGAGCCGCAAGGCCGACGTGGTGGTGGTGGACCTGACGATTCCCGGCGAATCGCCGCTCGGGGCGATCCGGGCACTGACCGCCGGGGCACCATTGTGTCGAGTGATCGCGTATAGCGGGTACGACGACCTGGCGACCAGAGAAGCCGCAAGGCTCGCCGGGGCAGTAGAACTCGTCGGCAAGCGAGGCGAGCCCGACGAGATCATCCATGCCATTCGGCGTGTGGCTGGCGTGCAAGGTTCCTTACCCGCACCTCAGACATGCCACATCGTCCACGCGGACATGCTCCGCAGAGAACAGACCAACCCATGTCCATGAGCTACGAACGAGACATCATCGACACCGTCCGTGATCCGCTTCTGGTCCTGGATGCGAATCTGGCCGTGATGGCGGCGAGCCGCTGTTTCTACGCGAGCTTCTCAACCACACCCGAGCGGACGATCGGGCGGAAGATCTACAACCTTGGCAACCGCGATGGAGGCGCGGGCGAGGGCGACAGCAAAGGCGACGGGGAGTGGGATATCCCCGCGTTGCGGACCCTCCTCGAAGAGATTCTGCCCGAGGAATCGCACTTCGACGATTTCGCGGTCGAGCACACGTTTCCGCCTCCGATCGGGCACCGGAGCATGATCCTCAACGCCCGGCGAGTCAGTGGCACGGGCACCGAACGCGGCACGAGCCCTGGGCTCATTCTGCTGGCGATCGAGGACGTCACCCTGCGCCGGGCTGCCGAGGCCTTGGCAAAGGTGAATCAGATTGCGCTCGAAGTCACACTCAGGAGCATCGGCGACGGCGTCATCGCAACCGACAATCAGGCCCGCGTGACGTACCTCAACCCGGTGGCCGAAGTCTTGACGGGATGGACCATGGCGGAGGCAACGCACGGAAGCACCGGGGTCGCCGGCGGCGCGGGGGGGAGGCCTTTGCTGGAGGTGTTCAATATCGTGAACGAGGAGTCGCGGCTGCCTGTGGAGTGCCCCGTCAACAAGGCTCTGCGGCTGGGAACAATTGCCGGGCTTACCAACCACACGGTGCTCATCCGCCGCGACGGCACAGAAGTCCATATCGACGACATTGCGGCACCGATTGAGTTGCCGCCCGCGCCCTGCGCGTCTGGCATGAGCGGCACAAAGGGAGAAGTCATAGGCGTCGTCATGGTCTTCCGCGATATCGGAGAGCGGCGTGAGGTCGCGCGGGCGATCCAGGCGTCGGAGGTGCGCTACCGGCGACTCTTCGAGAGTGCCCACGACGGGATTCTCATCCTGGACCCCAAGACCCGCAAGATCACCGATGCCAACCCGTACATGGAAGAGTTGCTCGACACGCCCGTGGCCGACCTCGTGGGGAAAGAACTCTTCGAGATCGGGCTTTTGAAAGATCAGGAAGAGAGCAGGCAGGCGTTTCAGAGGCTCCTGAAGGCCGGACAGATTCGTTACGAGAATCTGCCGCTGGAGACCCGCATGGGCCGCAGGCGTGACGTTGAGTTCGTCAGCAACCTGTATCAGGAAGGCTCCGTCGCGCTCATCCAGTGCAACATCCGCGACATCACCGAGCGCGTCATCCACACCAGGGAACGCGAGCAGCTTCTGGCCCGCGAGCGGGTGGCGCACGAGCAGGCCGAGCTTGCCAACCGCAGCAAGGACATCTTCATGGCAACGCTGGCGCATGAGCTGCGCACGCCACTGAATGCCATTCTGGGCTGGGCGGTCATGCTTCGATCGCGAACGAGCCCCGATGGAAAGCCCATCGCCGCCGATATTGATCACGGGCTCGCGATCATTGAGCGCAACGCGCGGGCGCAGGGCAAGCTGATGGAAGACGTGCTCGACGTGTCGAGGGTCGTCTCGGGAAAGTTCGAGCTCGACCTGTGCTCGTGCGACCTCGCCGGCATCGCGTTTGCCGCCGCCGACGCTGTTCGCCCCGCAGCTCTGGCCAAGGAAATCACTCTCAACACCGCATCTATACGGCGGCGGATCTTGAATCGTTCACGATCTCGTGCGATGCCCCCAGGATGAGCCAGGCGATCCTGAACCTGCTCAACAACGCGGTGAAGTTCACGCCCAAGGGCGGAAGCGTGACCTTGCGACTCGACCGTGCGGGCGACAATGTCCGCGTGATCGTGAGCGACACGGGCCGCGGCATCCGCCCCGACTTTCTGCCCTTCATCTTCGATCGCTTCAAGCAGGCCGACGACGGCAGCACCCGCATGTTCGGCGGACTTGGGCTGGGACTCACGATTGTCTGGCACATCGCCGAGCTGCACGGGGGAACCGCGACGGCGACGAGCGAGGGCGAGGGCCATGGCTCCACGTTTGTCCTGGAGCTTCGTGTCAAAGCCCTGCTCGACCCCGCCAAGTGGACGGCGATCCCGAAGGCCACCGCAGGTATCCCCATCTCGCTCAGCGATCTTCGAGTGCTGGTTGTGGACGACGAGGAAGATGCCAGGCACATTGCACGCTTCGCCCTTGAGTCGGCCGGCGCGATCGTCACGACGGCGTCGTCGGCCTTGGAGGGATTTCAGGCTGCCGCCCGGGGCGGCGAGGGCGGGAACAATCTGCCACCGCAAATCCTCGTCAGCGATCTTGGCATGCCCATCGAGGACGGGTTCGCACTCATCCGCCGCCTGCGCGCCGACGGGGTCAATGCCCGACATCTGCCTGCGATCGCGCTGACGGCGTTCACAAGCCCCGAGAATCGACGCCGTGCGTTGCTTGCGGGCTTCCAGGTCCACATGGCCAAGCCCATCGACCCGCACGACCTCATCGCGGTGGTCGGGAGCCTCGCGGGGCGAACGGGAAACTGACACGCCGACGCGATCGAGCAACGCCGGATTTTTCGCGGCACATACGCACGCAGCGCAAGGCAAAGTCCCCGCGAGCGAAGGGGTTTGCCTCCGTTGCGTGGGACTTTGCAGTTCGCGGACATACTGCACGCGAGAACGGGCATCGCCCGGTGGTGAGGACGTGGTTACGGAGTCGGCGTCCTGGCGTAGAACTTTCTGGCTTTGGCCAGGAGTTGCCCTTTGGTGATCTGTGTGCTCATGGTGACTCTTCGTGGCTGGCTTAGCTCGACTTGATGCCTTTGCCGGTGAGCAGGTGGTAGATGAGGCCGACGAGAAACACGACGATGAAGATGTAGAACAGGATTCTGGCGATGTACATCGCATCGCCCGCGATGCCAGTGAACCCCAGAAGGGCGGCGATGAGGGCGAAAATCAGAAACGCGAGTGCCCATCGAAGCATGGTTGATCTCCAGACCGTTAGACGTTGGCGAGCCCCTGACCACGCGTCAGGCTGTCTCTGCCAACCACGAGAACTACGAGACTGTACCCGCGGGTTTGTGGGTCGCGCGTACGGCCGCGGCGGCGTGTGGAATCAGCCAACTTCCTGCTTTGGCCGCCAGCAACAGTCCGATGAGACGCTTGTCCATCGACGCCCTGCCCTTCTCGGCGGACTTCGAGCCAGCCCGCGAAGTAAGTGCTCGCGTCAGCACGAGGCCACCCAGCGCGACGGCCACACCGAAGGCAACGATCATGGCCCGCTTGGGGCGTGCCCTGACCGACTGGGCGTCCCGCTCTTGTGCCCACAACAAGAGACCCGCCTTCGCCTGTGCGATGGAGGTGCGTGCCGCAAGGGCGGCTTGTGTGTCGCAAGGGTTGTGGGTCATCGGTTGTGACTCCGGGCGGATGCCCTGAAACCCAGCAGGAGCGCTCCACCAACGGCGAGGATGGCGACGCCCGTGAGGCCGGCCGCCAGCGGGCGGGCGACCTGGGTTTCAAGCCACCACATCAGCCCGACTGACAGAAAGCCGATGCCCGCGATGAAGATAGGCACCGCCACGGCAAGCAGAGCCAGGCCCATCGCCATGGCATTGGCGGCGACCCTGACCCGGCTTGCCTCTGCGCGTATGGCCGCGAGCAGGGCACTTCCTTCGGCCTCGACAAGGTCGAAGAATCGAACGACAAATTGCGAGATCGCCTGCACAACTCAGCTCCTGGAGCGGCTCAGAACCATGCCGATGAGAATGCCGACGCCTGCCGCGATTCCGATGCTCGTCACCGGGTGACGCACGATCACACCCTTGAGCGAATGGGCCGCATCGGTCGCCGCATCTTTGGCGTCCCCCAGCTTCTCCTTGGCCGCGTCAACCGCGTGATGCGCGCCCTCGCGAAGCTCGGACATGCCCGACCGGGCGGCGTCTGCGGCAGCGTGTGCCAGGTGGCCCACGTCGGTGCGGAGCGTGTCAACTCCACGTCCCAGGCCCTGCAAATCGTTCTTGAAACTGGTGCCATCGGCAGTCGGTGTATTCGCCATGTGAGAATCCTTTGTGTGATGTCGGCCGCCCGGCGGGAGATAGACCGTGAAACGGGTGGAATCGGACGCCGCGATCAGAACCCTCGCGGCACGACATTGAGGACGAGCAGAACGATCAGCACAAGCAGCACGAGGCTAAGGCCGCCGCTGGGGCCATAACCCCACTTGCGGCTGTATCCCCACGTGGGCAGGCCACCAACAAGAAGCAGCACGACCAGAATCAGCAAAATAAGTCCCATGGCAACCTTTCTTGTTCACGGTTCCTTCGGAGGAACCATGATGTCAGCACGCTCGCGTCGGCCGAAATGCAGGAAGCCAGTCGTTTGAGCCACGGGTCGAACCGGGCGGCTCATCGGTCAACACAACGGCCGGCTCCTGCTTGGAAACGATGTCACTCTCACGGGAAGAGTTCGACCTCTTGGTGGGGTCTCCCGCCGCCGTGTACTTACATGCTCGCCGTCGCGGTCGTGTCTTGGTCCTGGCTGTAGTTGCCAGTCGTGCACCCAGAGCCGCCGCGGATCGCGTTTCTGTCATTGCCCGTTGGCGTGCCCTCCTGGACGCTGTAGCCAGCCCTCTTGACTGCCTCGCATGCGGCATCGCAGCCGGCCTGGTCGGCCTTGATCGTGGCACAACCGACCTTCACGGACTGCGTCGTGACGTCCTTGACCCCGTTGAGAGCACCGGCAACCCGCTTGACGCAGGCATCGCCGTTCATGCCGTCGATCTCTAGGGTCCGGGACGTGGACTGGATTGCTGTTGACATGAATGTTCCTTTCGAGCATCAACGTGTCGGGAGGCTGCATACCTCCATCAGACTCTTCACTCTACACGCGGAATCCGAAACGGCAAGTGCCTTGGGTGAGTTCGGTCTTGATGGGGGATAAATCCTACGTGGCATGAAACAGCGACTGTGCTTGCCTTCATAAGCAGAGTGGCACTACAGCGCGTTGCGGGCGGGCATCATCGACATCGACGCGCCCGCGACGATCGCCGCCACGCCGCCCAGCATGAGCCAGATGGCCCGATCTGTGAACGATCCGGTGAAAAACTTTGAAACCTGTGAGCCGAACGAATCGGTCTCGCGGATTCCCATCACCAGCAGCACGATGCCACCGATAAAGAGCGCGACGGAGAGGAGTCTTTGGATTGGCATGAGTGTCCTTTGATTCGGGGCGAGTCGATTCGTGAGAGTTCAATGAAGGCCAGAGATTTCAACGGGGCAATTTGTCCGAGTGTCGCTCGGATAGGGCTTCATTTCGGGCGACAGACTCCTCCTTGCCGCGAAGGAAGACGGCTCCAAGCACAGGCCAGGCACCGATGAGAAGCACGAGCAGGCCAGCGGCAGCGAACCCGATGACGCTGTAGGTGCTGACGCCTTCCACCATCGCCCAGACAACCGCGATCAGCGCGAGGAGGGGCATCGCAATCGCCATGCTTCGCCAGCCGTGCTCACTGGCCTGGTGCTCGGGCGGGCGTCCTTCGGGCGATTCGATCGCCATCAGGTCGTCCTGTCGCTTGCCGACGGCGACACTTTCAAGCGGCGTGAGCTCCTGCTGGTCCTGCTCGTGAACGCCTGCGATGGAGTTCTGCTTGATCTGCGTCATGGATGGTGTCTCCGTGTGCCGTGTCGCTCTGCGGCTGGTGCCGCGAGGAGATGCGGTACTCGTAAAGATCATCGCGCGTCAGATGTCCAGCGTCCACACGGAAATATCCTTGTTCGTGTAGACGGTTCGTGAGTCAATCGCTTCGCGGATGCTCTACCTGCGGACTTGTCCCTCATCACGACGTGAACTTCAGAATTGGGTGGTAATAACTCATCCATGATGTATGGTCGAATCGGCTGTGCCGTCTGGTTCCAAGTCCCCCAACGTGGGTGGCGACGTTCAAGAGACCAAGCATGTGCTCATGTGAAATGGAGTTTACGATCATGACCAAGACCCTTCTTTCGTTTGTTCTCGCCGGGACCATCGTGTCGGCCGCCTCGGCCAGTGACCAGATTCAGGTCGCAAACATCGGCGGCGGCATCGTCATGAACGCTGGCCCGCTGGGCTCCCAGTCGTTCGGTAACGGCCAGACCACCTGGACCACCGCGTCACTCGCGGCTGTCCACGCCTCCGTCAACGCCAGCGGCATCAGCACCAACGGCAAGATCACTTTCGTCGCCGCCGAGACCGACCACGGACTCGCGTTCATGGCTCTGGTTGACCAGCAGCTCATCGAGGGTGCCGCGAGCATGGGCCACGTCCACATGGACATCCAATCCGCCAGCGATTCCATAGAACAGGTCTTTGGCTGGAAGCCCAGCGAGCTGCAGGGCAAGAATGTCAAGGTGCTCATTCCCGAGCCCAAACGCTCCTCGCTTGATCGTTACCTCGACCGCTACCGCAACGCGGACCACAGCAAGACACTCCATCGCACGCGGGTCTTCGATGCTGTCCGCAAGGACGGGAAGCCGATCCAGATGGAGCTCTCGATGTCTCGCGCCGAGCTTCCCTCCAACATGCCCGCGTTCTTCATCGGAATCATCCGCGACGTGAGCAACATGATCGTCGTTGGTACCGATCTGAACGAGGAACGCACGCGACTTCAGCGGCTCGTCACCGAGCAGACCAAGGCCCTGGCAACCGCCAATCTGCGTCTGCATCTCGCCGATCATCTGGCATCGCTGGGCACACTCGCCGCGGGGTTGGGGCACGACATGAACAGCGTGCTCCTCCCCGTGCGGTCGCGGCTCAACGCGATGGAGCACGCCGGAATCTCCGCCGCTGCCACCGGACACCTCACCGCCGTGCGTCGCTCGGTCGCGTACCTGCAGCAACTGAGCGACGGGCTGCATTTCCTCGCCGTGGACTCTGAAGGCCGCGGCGCATCCAGCGAGGGCCAGGAAACGACCAACATCGCCAAATGGTGGAACGAAATAGGGCTGCTCCTGAGAAAGCTCGTTCCAAGCCACGTCAAATTGCACGCGTCGATTCCACCCCGACTGCCCGAAGTTGTGCTCGCACCCCACTGGCTCACCCAGGCAATGCTCAATCTGATCGTCAACCCGGAGAGGCGATCCCACAAGGGCGTCGCAAGAGCGTTGTGCGCGTGTGGGCCAAGTGCTCGGAGGATGGCGCGACGGTGCGTATCGGTGTCAGCGACAACGGGCGCGGCATGTCACTTGCGGTCCGGCGCCGCGCGTTCGATCTGTTCTTCACCACCAAAGCGCGAAGCATGGGAACCGGACTGGCCTTCCGCTCGCCCGCAAGGTGGTGCTCCGTGCGGGGGGCGCCGTGGAGCTGCAATCCGAAGTTGGCAAGGGAACCTCGGCCGTTCTGGTGCTCCCCGTGTCCGAGGCCAAGGTCGCCAAGAGGCGTGATCCCAAGGCAAACGTGAAGCAAGTGGTCCGTTCGCTCGATGACCATCGGACCGCCGCCCTCGTGTCGCAGATTCTCATCGGCGCGGGCGTTGTGCCCCGCGCCGCACCTGTCGGGAGCCTGGGCTCACCCGATGTCTGGATCACCCAACCCACCGCCGGGGCTCTGACCGCAGCCCGGGGTCTCAGGCGGCGCCGCCGGATGGCCGCGGTGGTGCTGCTGGGCTCGCCCCCCAAGGGCACGATCAGGAGTGGGCCGATGTTGGCGCCCTGGTGATCGACCAGCCCGACAACTTTGAGGTGATCAGGCACACCCTGGGCCAGGTCATCGGTCTTGAAGCACACACACGCAGCAATGGGAGGATCACATGAACCGAACCAGAACAACGTCGGATCATGATGGGCCACCGCTTTCAGCTCGCTCGCGCTCCAAGAAGACCCTCGACACCAATCTGCCCGAACCCACTGCGAATCATCACGGCGACGCCGAGAAGCCCGTCGCATCGCGCGCCATCCGGATGCTCTGCGTCGACGACCACGCGATGCTGGTCGCCGGGCTCAAGTCGCAATTCGCCTTCGAGGGCAGGATCGAGGTTGTCGGACGCCTGGCGACAGCCGCCAAGCTCCTGGATGAGGTCGAACGCCTCAGTCCAACCGTCGTGCTGCTGGATATCGAGATGCCGGGGCCCGATTCCTTCGAGATGGCCGACCGTCTCCGGCGAGAGCACCCCGACGTCCGCGTCATCGTGCTCAGCGCGCTCGTGCGCGATGCCTACATCTCGGCCTCGTTCTCTGCGGGCATCTGCGCGTACTTCGCCAAGTCCGATGAGCTCGAAGACATTGTCAACGGCATCTACGAGGTCGTGGCAAGCCGCACCAAGACCTTCGTGCTGGGGCCCAAAGTCCGCGAGCGATGCCGCCCGGTGACTACCGGGCGGACGCTCGCATCGCGGAAGCGCGTGCCGACGGGTGATGGACCTGCCGACAAGGACAAGGCGCCCGTCACGCTTATGGATTCGCTGACCGACCGCGAGGCCGAGATTCTGCGGCTGATCGGCAAGGGCCTTTCCCGCAATCAGATCGCCGCGCAGCTGTGCCGCAGCGTCAAGACGGTTGACGGGCACCAGGAACGCATGATGAAGAAGCTGGCCATCGGAGCCCGTGCGGATCTCATGCGATTTGCCATCCGCGAGGGTCTCGCGCAGGCCTGATGCCGCCCGGATGATGGGGGATTCTTTCTCAGTGGTCAATCGCCGCTCGCGGGGCGATGATGTACTCGTCGAATCTCCGATCTCGGTTCGCGGGGTCGAAGAGGGAGAGTGGGGTGCTGATGCACCCTGTGCCCTGAGTCATTCGATCAACGGAAGAAAGTCTTTATGAAGCACTCCGCGTCCTCCCCGGCAATTTCCTGCGTGCTCATCGCCATGATGGCGGGCATCGCCGCCTCCGCCAGCGCGCAGCGGGTCGAAAGCACCTCGCACGCCTCGACCGTGGTGGCCTCGACCGTGGACTTCCGCTCATCCAAATGGATGAGTGATCGCACCGTCGTCAACAACAACGGCGAAGACATCGCGAACGTCTCGGACCTCATCCTCGACCGCGGCACAGGCCGAATCGAGTACATCGTGGTGAAGACGGGGACAACCCTGGGTCTGGGAGGCCGGGCGGTCGCGGTCCCGTTCGGCTCGTTCAAGTGGGAAGCGGCCGGAGGCAAGGATCGCTTCATCCTTGGCCAGACCGCCGAGCAACTCAAGCAGTTCGCCGAGTTCACCGCCGAGAGCTGGAGAGCCCTGAAGGAGCCGATGAAGGACGACAAGAGCATGCTCCGCCAGCGGCTCGACGCCGAAGGGGTCTCGGCCACCGATCCCTACGCCGGAAACCTCGACACCGCTAAACACGCCCAGATCACCAGCGAAATCAAGAACGTCGAACGCGTGCGGACCAACTCGTTCGGCGAACAGGTCCAGATCACCATCGAGACCTCCGACGGAGCCTCCAGAAAGGTCACCCTCGGGCCCTCATGGTTCGTCAACGGCTCGCCCGCAGCCCCCATGCGAGGGGACAAGGTCACCGTCGAGACCCTCGCCCTGCCGCGCGACACCGATGGCCTCCTTGCGGCCACACACCTCCGCACTGGCGATCACGAGCTCCACCTCCGCGATACCGATGGCAGCCCCGCCTGGGCTCTCAAGAAGATCGACTCCGCAGGCCAGAGCTACAGCTCGCTCTACTCGCGGTACCTCCTCGTGAGCGATCTCCCGGGCACGAAGATCAGCTGCCGTGGCAACGACTGTGGCAAGGTCTACGACATCATCCTCGACCGCACTTCAGGCGAGATCGGCTTCATCTCCGTCGACCCCAACCAGAACTTCCTGGGTATCAGCGACACCAAGCGCCTCGTGCCGTGGTCGATCGCCCTCGTGCTCCTCGATGGTTCGATGCGAATCGACGCTTCGAGGGAGATGATCCTTTCGAGTCCCCAGACTCCGTCGGACCTCTCGACACTCAACACCGGTTCCTACGCCGAGCGCGTGTACAAGGCCTATAGCGTCCCCGCCCCCAAGTTCGAGATGCGAAAGAACAAGCCCCAGATGACGCCCGAGGGCACACTTGCCTGGGGCGCGCACGGCCCGATCATCGGCTCGATCGAGAAGGGTTCCACGAAGACCTTTGACGCTGTGGTGGTCGAGACCACCGATGTTGCGTTCGAGAAGGGCGTGAACTCCGCCCGGGCGGTGAAGATCCGTTCGGGCGGCGAGCACGCACAGGACGACGTCGTCCTGCTCGGGCCCGTGTGGTTCATGGACAACCAGAAGACCAGCTACAAGTCAGGCGACGTGATCCGCATCGAGGCCGTTCGCACGACCATCGACGGACGCCCGTACTGGCTTGCAAAGTCGGTCGACTGCAACAAGACGAGCGTGACAATGCTCGACTCAAACAACACGCCCGCATGGGCACAGCCCTGACCCGCCGGTGGTGCGACGGAACAGGACACACCCTTCTGGAGTAAATGCAATGACAAACAACGCGATCGACAATTCAAAATCATGCTGCTCAGCCGCGCACAATGACCCGATCACAGGCACCGCCGGCGCACACCCCATCGGGGTTGGCGTTGGTGCGGTCACTGCCGGTGCGGCCGCTGGCGCGGTGGGCGGGGTGGCCGGTGGACCCATCGGCGCCGTCGCCGGTGCTATCGCTGGCGCGGTCCTGGGTGGACTGGCCGGCAAGGCCACCGCCGAGGATATCAACCCCACCCACGAGGGTTCCTATTGGCGCGACAACTACGCCTCTCGCCCCTACGTCATGGCGAGCTACAGCTACGGTGAATACGAGCCCGCCTACCGCTATGGCTGGGAAAGCTTCGGCCGATATTCCGGCGAGAATCATCCGTTTGCGAGCTTTGAGGCCGAGATGAGCCGTGGCTGGAACGCGGTCAGGGGCACCTCGACGCTCCTCTGGGCGCAGGCCCGGGAAGCGAGCAAGGACGCCTGGGAACGCGTTCAGCACGCGACGCTTCTCACACGCAAGTCCGGTGGACGCTGATTCTCATTCAGTTCCGCCGGTCTGGCACCGATGTTGGAATGAGAGATGGGGGTACGAGCGAGAGCACTTCCCCCCACTTGCCCCCAAACCCCCCGGAGACTCAGACATGACCCCGACCACCACAATTCGCAAAGACCGCTCCGCCACTCTGTTTCTGATCGTGCTGGGTGCCTGCCTGGCAACCATGGCCGCCTGCAGCACCACCGAAGGGTTCGGTGAGGACGTGAAGCACCTCGGCGACAACATCGAAAATAGCGCGGCCAGGAACAAGTAAGCCTCTTCTCAAGTCTCGCCATCCGTCAGCACAATCGCACCGCCCTTCCGATCAACGTCCTCCAATCCATGATTGGATCGTCAGGTGTTCTGCAGACACAGGAGCCGCAAGTGAACTTCCGCACCGACCAACACTCTCAACTCCGCAACGCCCACATCGACGCGCAGGCCGTCGCGGCCGCCGATCCATTTGTCGCGTCGCCTCGTTCCCATCACGACCTCTTGAACCAGCCGCGGTCGATGGCCTTGGAACTCTCACCCGCGGCGCAAGGGCGTCCATGGTTCGGGCCCATGATCTTCAATCAACACCTCGCGCCGCCAAACCGCATAGTCACGGAGAACCATGATCTGGTCATCGAGATCGCCACCAGGTTTGAGGGCCGGGGGATACCGCTCAACGAACTCATCGAGGAGGGCACGATCGGTCTGCTCCTGGCAGCGCAAGACTTCGATCCCGCACGGGGCACCAGGTTTTCAACCTGTGCCAGCTGGTGGATCAAGCAATCCATCAAGCGTGCCATTCGCTACGCCCTTCGGCCCGTCTCGCTCGTGACCTGACTCACGATCTCACTTACCACGAACGCGGCCACTTCCTCACAAGGCAACCGCCATGACCATGACCAAGGCTCCAACCCCAAAGCCTTCGAATCACCCGACGCACAGCCAGCCCCACCTCCACCAGGAGGGTAACGAGATTCAGGCCTTTGGCACCGTCCGCCAATTTCCGCTGGGTCTCTCGAACGCCGCGAAGATGTACTCCTGTCAGCGTCTCAATCAGCTTCTGGCAGACAGCCAGATCCTCCACGCCTTCTACAAAAAGCACCATTGGCTCATGCGAGGTCCGACGTTCTACCAGCTCCACCTGCTGCTCGACAAGCTCGCCGGCGAGCAGTACGCCATGATCGACATGATCGCCGAACGCGTCCAAACTCTTGGAGGCATCGCGATAGGCGACCCCAGGCACGTCGCCGAGATCACCCGCATTCCTCGCGCCCCAACGGCTGTGAGGAAGTCCCCGCCATGCTTTCCCGTCTGCTCGACGCCCTCGAAATGATCCTCATCGACGCGCACGGCGCGGCTATCAAAGTCGGGCAGCTTGGCGACGACGGCACCATCGATCTGATCATCTCCGATATCATCCGCACCGACGAATCGCAGGTATGGTTCCTCGCGGAACACCTGATCGGCACGCCGCTTGTGCAGGCATGACGCCACACTTTGGCGTGCTCGTGCTCTCACGAATCTGTGGCGACACCAGACTCGCCAGATCCGCAATGCAGCTTGCGGTTCAGGGACATTACGTGACAGGAGCGGTACCACAACCGCTCCACTTCAACTCCCTGGCCATCCGCTGAAAATAAACCGTCCGTTCTGGTGAAACAGCTCACCGTCGGCGTGAATGGTGCCGCCCGTGCGGAGGTCGCAGACCATGTCCATGTGCAAGGCCGACTGGTTGCTGTTTCCGGTCTGCGGAAAGCCCGCGCCGACAGCGGCGTGGAAGGTTCCACCGATCTTCTCGTCGAAGAAAGTGTTGCGTGAGAAGTCTCTTATCTCGTAGTTGGTACCCATGGCGATCTCGCCCATGACGCGAGCGCCGTCGTCCTGGTAGAGGAGCTTGATGAGGTAGTCCTCATTTTTGGTCGCGCTCGCTTCGACGACGCGACCGGCTGCAAACTTCAGTCGGATGCCGTCGATCTCCATGCCGCGGTAGTTGACGGGGAAGCTGAAGTTCACGACGCCGTCGGCTCCGCGTGGTCCCGTCTCGATCTCGCCGTCGGGGAAGTTCTCGTCGCCAGCGCGGCTCAGCCATGTGCGGCCCGAGATATCGACGGTGAGATCGGTGCCATCGTGGCGGCGTCCCCCACCACTGTCGCCCCCACTATTCACCGGCGCCTGGAACCTGAGCGTGCCTTTCGTCCGTAGAAACTCGATGGCGCGCATGTGCCGCTCGTGCTGCGTGCGCCAGGCTGCGACCGGGTCGGGCAAGTGCAGGAAGCCGGCCCGATAGACCCATTCTTCGTAGTCGGTGAGTGACATCCCCGCGTCCTGGGCGGCGGCATGGCTGGGAATCTCGGTGAGCGAATAACGCATGGTGCCCGCGGCCCCACGCTGCAACGACATCGAGAAAAGCTCGCGGCGGGCAGTCTGGGCCATCACGACCTTTGCCGGGTCGATGCGGCCGAGTGATCGCGTATTGAGCTGATAGTGCAGGACGAACAGCACATCGCAGGTGGCAAGGCGATGGGCCTCAAAGGGTGAAACATGGCGGATTTGCTCGTCGGTCCCATGTCGCAGAACAATCTCGCGAAGGGTGCCGCTACGCGGGTGAAAGCTCGGATGCCCACCCGCTCGCAGGATGGCCTCGAAGAGAGCTTCAACCGGAGACATGCACGTCGGTTCGCCGACGATGGTGACAAGATCACCTCGCTTCACGGGGGCGCAGTAGCAGACGAGCACGTCGGCGAGTTTGTCCAGTCGTGGATCGCGCATGCGTGAATGGTAGCAGGAGGGGAAAATTCATTGATCGAAGTGTGGATGGAAGCGAAGGGTGGGCGGAGGTTTACCCTTGCTTGTGCTGCGGGCTCTGACGGGTGGCTTGATAGTGGTGGTGGCGGCCGCTAAAGTTGTTGCGACTGAGTCTCAACTTGAATTATGGAGATTGCACGGATGAATACAACCGCTGTGGACCGGATTGACGAGATTGAAAGTTCGCGCGGGTGGAGATGGTGGGCGAAGCGCTTTGGTGCGGGGGCCTTTGTGTTCTTTCTGGTGAAGGGACTGGTGTGGGTGGCGATCGGCGTGGGTGCGTACGCGGCGGTCCAGTGAGTTGAGTCAGGAGCTTTTGATGTCACAGCATGGATTGATGGGCAGTTCGGCAGGCCAACCGGCGGGCCAACCGGAAGGCAAATGTCCGTTCACGGGGCACGGCGCGGAGGCGGTGGGTCTGGCGGACACGCTGAAGGAGCAGACGAAGGCGTCCCACGCGAAGGCGGAGCGGCACGGGGTGCAGGCTCGGCTTGTGAAGGGCGAAGTGAGCCGCGGGGAGTTTGCGGCGTATCTGGGGCAGTTGCTCCCGGTGTGGAAAGCGGTGGACGCTGGGCTTTTGGCGAAGGCTGCGAGTGATTCTCGCATCGCGGCGATGGTGAAGCCGTATCACGCGCACTCGGGGCGTGTGGCGGCGGATCTGGCATTCTCAGGTGCGGCGGCTGGGCCCGTGTTGCCCGCGACGGTGCGATTCGTGGAAATGGTGAAGCGTGAGACGGCGAGCGGCGGGCCGGGGCTTGTGGGCGTGTGGTATGTGCTCGAGGGCTCGACCAACGGCGGGCGGTACATCGCCAAGGCACTCTCGCGCGGGCTGGGGATCGCGGGGCCCGAGGGGCTCACGAGCTTTGATCCGCACGGCGAGCAGCAGCGCGAGCGGTGGCAGGCCTGGCGGGCGGGACTGGATGCACAGCAATGGAGCGAACCGGAGCGAACACAGATCGTAAACGCGGCGACGGCGACGTTTGAAGCGATCTATGAGCTGATGGAAGGGATGGAGGGGGCGGTTGGTGTCGTAGAAAAAGGCATCAAGGGATGAGGCATCGAGGCAGGAGTCGTCTCACGGCTTGATCGGATGCGATGCCCCCATCCCAGGCCCGCAAACCACGGCGTTCATGAAGAGACGAGTGGAGCCGCGGGCGCAGCCGCGGAAGGTGGGGCTGTTGGCGAAAAGGATGATCTGGCCGCTGCCGATGTGTTCCTGCGTGCAGTAGGCGGAGTGGGCGATGCGGTCGGCAGCCTCGGGCCAGAGAAGCCCTGACATGCGGAGTCGCAGCTCAAAGCCGGGCGGAGCGAGGAGCCAGCCGGGCTTGGGCTCGTCTTTTTTGTCGTCCTTCTTCTTGTCGTCTTTGTCGCTCTTGTCGTCGGACTTCTTGTCCTCGGCCTTCTTGGCGTCGTCTTTCTTCTCTTCCTTCTTGGCTTCGGGGGGCTTTGTGGAAGGGACGATCGCGCCCATCAGCACCGGGGCGTTGCCGCCTTGGGTGGGCAGCAGTACGGGGCCCGAGGTGTAGATCACGGGCAGCACTTCGCCGCAGCCGGCGGTGATCCAGTGGCGGTCGTCGGTACGTGCCGCGAGGATCGCGCCCGTGGGCATGAAGAGCGAACGCCACTGGTCGCGGCGTTTGGCCTCGGGCTCTTCGATTTTGTCGGGCTCGCCGAGAGTCCACGGATATTCAAGCTTCTCGGGCGGGTTGAAGGACCAGACCTGATCGGGCATCGCGGCCGCGGTCTTGCCCAGCCAATCGCGGACGATCGCAGCCCGGAAATCATCGAGCTTGAGCAACACGTCGGGGAGGTTTCGCGTCGTGCCGATGCCGTCCTTGTCCTTGGTGAACGGCGCAGCCGAGCTGCCGATGGCGATGAGCGTGCCGCCGGCGTCGACCCACGATTTGATCGCGGGGATTTTGTCGGCCCAGCCGTCGGGGCTGCCGTCGGGGATCACCAGCACGTTGTAACGACGCAGGTCCATGCCGCCCAATTCGGCGGTGTTGAGAAAAGCGGCGCGGATCCCCATCTCGTGGTCGATGAGGTGCCAGCACTCGCCCACGGTGTAGGCATTGAACGGGTCGCGGGTGAGGACGGCGATGCGGGGCTGCTCGAGGAGAACGAAGTGCTGCCCGCCCGTGTCGGGAAGTTCGCCCGGTCCCATGCTGGTGGTGACGTAGGTTGGTGAGAGGGCGAACTGCGTGCCCGTTGCGGCGACGACCGCGGCGAGATCGCCCTTGAAATCCTGATTGTCCTTTCGCATGACGAAGATGGAGCCTCTGGCAAACGTGGCACCGAGCACGGTGGGCTTGTTGAGAGCTCGCACATGCACGCCCTGGTCCATGAGCCGAGCGGCGACTGAAACCGAGCGATCGTCGCGGCCATCAAACGCCCAGGCGACAAGGTTGGCTGGCGCGGGCGGACCGCCCTCCGTTTGCGTCGCGGCGACGCGGCTCTCCTTGGGCAACGCGGCGTCGATCTCGTATGCGTCAATGCCATAGAGCATGGCGGCGTTCCACGCGGTGGTGTCATAGAGACGCGATTGACCAAAGCGAAGCAGCTCGCGGCGTTCCTCCGTGAGGAACTCGGGCGACATGCGCGGATCGAGTTCGAGCATCGCGGCTGCCAGGCGGCCCTGGGGCTGACGCCCAGGAACGACGACCGTACCGGGCGGGAAGGCCTGATCCTTCACCTCGCGCCCCAGCCAATCGCGCCCCGTCGCTTTCAATTCGGCCGTGAGCTGGTACGCCTCAATCCCCTGGATTTTGAGGATGTCCATGAGCCGGCCCCAGCGGCCGATGTTCCCGAAGCTGCCCGCGAGCACGAACATGCGCTTGGCGTAGGGGCTGTTGTCGGAAACCATCCGCCAGCGATCGGCGGCGAAGTCCTTGATGATCTCGGTGCGGTGCTTCTGGAGTGTGGCGAGGTTGGCCATCGTGCTGACAAGCTGCTTGTGGACGGCTTCTCGGTAGGGCTCGATCGTGCCTTCCTGACGGCGAACGCCATCGGTGATGATGCGGGCCTGCTCGTAAAGGTTGTCGATCGACCCACGCAGGGCAGCCCATGACCCTGAGTATCCCGGGTACCACTCCTCGTTCCATTCGCCAGTGAAGTATCGCCAGCCGAAGCGGTCGAAGGCTTTGCCCTGATCGTCGCCGAAGATTGCGGACCACTTGCTGACGTTCTGCGGGATGTTGGGGTTGACCGGTGCGCGAGGAGGCATGAAGAGGAACGATTCCTGCGGGCCTTGCTCGTGGCTTTCGACGAAGTAATGCGGGTTCCAGTCGCCTGCGGCCTTGATTCTGCCCCGGCTTTCGGGCTGGGTCGCCCAGATCCAATCGCGGTTCATGTCGCAGAGATAGTGGTTGGTCCGCCCGCCGGGCCAGGTTTCGGCGTGGATGATGGATTGGTCGTCGACGGCGGGTTGGGCGGTGCGTTGCTGCGTGATCTGGATGATGCAGCGGTCGCGGCCATCGGGGTTCATCAAAGGGTCAATGAGCACGACCGTGTCGTTCAGAAGCGAAGTGACCGAATCGTCGGTGCCTGCGGCGAGGTGGTAGATGGCGGCCAGAGCAGCGTCGGTGCCCGACATCTCGTTGCCATGGATCACATACGCGAGCCACGCGATCGCGGGGATCGACGCCGCGAGCTGCTCGTGCTGGGCTTTGCTGAGCAAGCGCGGGTCGGCGAGCTTGGCAGCGTCAGCCTTGATCGAATCAAGCTTGGCGATGTTGGATGGGGAACTGATGGCGAGGTAATAGAGCTTGCGCCCTTCGTGGCTCGTCGCGTACTCAAAGAGCTTCACACGAGTTGGAGCTTTGGCGGCGATGGCCTTGATGACGGCTTCCACCTCCGCGTGCTTGGCTGCTTTGTCGCCCAGGCGATAGCCCAGCACGCTGTCGGGCGTGGGCACCGCCGGGTCGTACTTCGCGCCGGGGAAAAACTCCGCGTCATACGCGAGCCCCTTCACGGGCGTGGGAGGGGCGGCGGGGAGGGGTTGCTGGGCAAGGGCGGTCCCAGCGAGGAAGGCGGTCAGGAACAGAACCGAGCGTGTGAACATGCGGGGCATCGTTTGTTTCCCAAAGCTCACGGGGTCATCGCCCGTGGGCTTCCTTGTGCTTCATATAGTCGGGCCACATCGTACCAGAGACCTCGACCCGGAGTACACCATGCCCCCGACGATCTTCGACACACGCACCGACGCCCTCTTCGACCAGCTGCAAGGCCAGGGGGTCTGGAAAGTCTTCCAGCAGCTCGAAAGCCCCATGGACGCCCGCGTCAAAATCAAGGGCTATGGCGAGTGCCTGTGCTTCTGCTCGAACAATTACCTCGGGCTTGCGAATCACCCCGAGGTCGTCGAGGCCGGGATCAAGGCGATCAAAGACTGGGGCGCGGGCACCGCGAGCGTGCGCTTCATCTGTGGCACCTTTTCGCCGCATGAGGCGCTTGAGGCCGAGATTGCCCGCATGATGGGCACCGAGTCGTCGTACTCGTTCGTCTCGTGCTGGAACGCCAATGAGGCTGTGTTCCCGACGCTTTGCGAGCCCGGCGACATCATCATCTCCGACGAACTCAATCACGCGAGCATCATCGACGCGGTGAGGCTCGCGACAGTCATCAAGAAGGGGCTCTTGAAGTCACTCTACAGGAATAACAACCTGACTGGCGAGAACAGCCTCGAACAACGCCTCCAGGAAGCCAAGGCCAACCCCGAAC
>JAYVUC010000135.1:0-4718 GCA_043788295.1 Phycisphaerales bacterium | reverse complement strand
TTCGGAATAGACCTTCCTTGCCATCGTGACACTCCTTGCCCCAGCCAGTTGTAGCCGGGGTTGGGTTGTGTCAATGGAATCTGGGACGGGTCAGAGTGTTCCCGTGAAGCAACTTGGTGCCTATACGTTGAGTCAATAGGCGCAAAGTCCCCGACTCGCGGACTCGTTGGTGGCGTGGGTTCGAGGTGGCTCGCGAGGATCACCGCAGGGCGGATGATCCTCGCCACCCGGTGGCGGGGTTCAGTCAAACTTCTCGCCCGTCAGCTCGATCGCGAAGTCGTAGAGGCTCGCGATGTCCTTGGCTGACTTCTTCTCAAGGTTCGACAGGCGTTTGATGATCGTTTGGGGCTCGTCGCACGCGAGGGAGCCGAGCGCCATGAACTTGTGCGCCAGCACATCACGAAGGTCGGTCTTGTCGGTGCCCATGTCGTTGCGGGCGTGCCCGCCGGGGTACATGACAAGCCCGCTGTCGTGCGTGTTTCCCTCGTCGTCGGTGATGATCATCGACGTGGGGATGCCGTCGGGATATTTGGCGTCGTACTCGTCGCCGCCGTGCTCAAACGCCATCTTGGCCATCAGGCTCCGCGTGAGCGGGTCGCGCAGAGCCTTGGGATCAAAGTCGTGCGGCGTGAGCATCAGCTCCTTCCACCCCAGCGCGTGCGACTTCTTCGCCGCGTGCAATTCAAGGGCCTTGCGGAGCATCGTGCACACGAGGTACAGCATCGAGTGATCGGCCGACTGCCGCGTCTTGGGGTCGCGCTTCGCCGGGTCGCCGATGATGCCGAACGCCGGCTCGTACGCCCGCACAACGATCTTGGCGATGCAATCGCCCGACTGGTCGTCGAGCAGCGTCGGCGCTCGCGTGATGAGGTTGATGAGCCCCTGGAGCGCACCGGCCGACTGATGCTCGTACAGCCCGAGCTTGAAGTGCATACCCATGACGGCGAAGTCGTCGCCCTTGCGAGTGAGAACCAGATCAAACGGCGAGGCGTCCTTCTTCTCTTTGTTCGCGCTCGCGGCTCCGACCTTCTGAAAGAATTGCCCCGGCCCCTCGAAAATGCGAAACACAGCCTCGGGGTTGCGGAAAATGTCACGCGGCCCCATGAACCCCGCCATGCTGCGCTTCACCGCGAGGATCGCCGCCTCGGTGCTGATCGCCGCGCTCGCGCCCTTGCTGTCGGAGAGCTGCTTGCCCGCGCGGATCGCCCGAAACGGCACGTAGTGCGCCACGACCATGCCGATCGCCGACTCGATCTGCGCGGCCGTCGCCCCCATCATCGCGCCGAACGCCGCCGCCGACCCGATCGCCCCGTGCAACACGTGATCGATCTTGTACGTCTTGAGGCTGAACGCCTCGGCGAGTCGCCCACGGATTTCGTCGATCAGGATCATGCCCTTGAGCGCGAACTTTCCATCCTTGCCGCGAAGCTGCGCCGCCGCGAGCGCGACGCTGTAGAAATCGTTGTGCCCGAACTCGCCCGCCGTCTGCCCCAGGCGCGGATTGAACCCGAAGTTGGTCCCATTGCTGTCCCACTCGCGGACGGCCGCACAGTTGGCGACGATCGCCTTCTCAACCGCGACGTCGGCGGTGCTGCCGAAAACCGGCACACCCGTTCGCACCGAGTGCTTTGCCCAGGGCACGCCGCGGAGCGAACCCATGCCGCTGGCGGGGGCCGCGTACTGCCGCGCTTCCTGTCGCAGCAGCGTGGGGGCGTTGGTGCCAAGTGCGATCGCGCTGATGCCGCAGATGACGGCGTCGGTGTGAAAGAGGTTGGTGCGTTCGAGCACGCTCGCGTCGGGCTCACCGCGGGTCGCGGGCGCGTCCCCGAGAAAGTCGATGGCGTACTGGGCGATCCCTAGGGCCTGGTTGCTGTCGGCGGGAAGGTGGATGTGGGTGGTTGTGTTGATGAGTGAGGCGTCGATCGTGGGCATGAAAATGGGCTCCATTTCAATGTGGAGCCAAGGATAGCCCTCTGCCCGTTGCGGGCGTCGTATCCTGATCGACCATGCCCGTGACTTTCGACCAGATCGTTGCCGCCCGCGAGCGAATCGAATCCGGTGTCGTTCTGACGCCGTGCGCCGAGTCGCTGGCCCTCTCGGAAATCTGCGGGTGCACGATCTTCGCGAAGCTCGACTACCTCCAGAGCACCGGTAGCTTCAAGGAACGCGGCGCGTGCAACGCTCTCTTGCAACTCGGCAGCGACGCGCGAAAGCGAGGCGTCATCGCGGCCTCCGCCGGCAACCACGCCCTCGCCCTCGCGTATCACGGGCGGCGGCTGGGCATTTCCGTCACGGTGGTGATGCCGCAGTTCGCCCCGATGATCAAACGATCGCGCTGCGTGGCCATGGGCGCGACGGTGGTGCTCGAAGGGCTCACCATCGCCGAGTCCAAGGTGCGGGCCGACTAGATCGCCGCGTCGGGCGGGCAAACGTACATCCACGGCTTCGACGGGGCCGAAGTCATCGCGGGCCAGGGCACCATCGGCCTGGAGCTGCTCGATCAGGTCCACGCCCTCGACGCCGTCGTCTGCCCCATCGGCGGTGGGGGACTCATCGCGGGCGTCTCACTCGCGATCAAGACCGCCCGCCCGCAGACGCAGATCATCGGCGTGCAGGCCGAGCACTGCCCGGGCTTCGCCGAATCGCTCAAGGCGGGCAAGGTGGTCACGGTTCAGGCGCGCCCGACGCTCGCCGACGGGCTCGCGGTGCCCACGATCGGCACCCGCGCGTTCGAGATCGCCCGCACGCGCGTCGACCGCGTCGTCACGGTTTCCGAAGAGCATCTCGCCCTCGCGATTCTGCGCGTCGTCGAGGGTGAGAAGGGTGCGGTCGAGGGCGCGGGGGCCGCGCCGCTTGCGGCGTTCCTGTCCGGGCAATTGCCCGAGCTTCGCGGCAAACGCGTCGCCCTTCTGCTCTGCGGCGGCAATATCGACCCGACTGTGCTCGGCCGCGCGATCGAGCGAGGCCTCGTCGTCGATGGCCGCGTGACGCAGTTTACCGCCATCATCGCCGACCGCCCCGGCGGACTTGCGGACCTCACCGCCGCTGTGGCGGCCGCCGGTGCGAGCGTGAAGCAGATCGAGCACGAGCGGGCGTTCACCTCTGCTGACATCTCGACTGTGCAGGTGCTCTGCACCGTCGAAACCCGCGACGCAGCGCACGTCGAGGAGTTGCACGGCCTGCTGCAAGGGCGCGGCATCCGCGTCATCGCACGTACCCAGCCCGGCGCGTGCCCAATGCCCAAGTACTCCTGAACGCTCCATCCCAATGGGCAATCTCGCCCCGCGAGATTCACGCCTTCCATCTCGGGCGGACTTCTCCGTCACCCGCACGGGGTCTCAAACGCGACCACAAACTCGTCGTAGTCGAAGAAGTCAACCGCTGTGTCGTTGTTGAAATCTGCGTCGTGGCCAGGCGGGCAGAAGACCCCCTCGAAACACCTGACGAACTCGTCATAGTCGAAGAAGTCCACGGCCGTGTCTCCGTTGAAGTCCGCAGGGCACAGTGCCTGATTCGTGAACTTGTCCAGATCGTTCAAGGCCCCGCTCCAGAGGGTGATGCCCTGCAGGTTGATCTGCTGCGGGGGGCCCTGCGCGATGATCTGGAGCTGGTTGTACCCGGTGTGGATAAGAGCCTGGTTGATAGGGATGCTCACGCGGCCTTGAAGCTGTCCGATCGGGAACGGCCTCTGCACGCCGTTGAAGACGATCGACCACTGCCCGTTGTTGGTCATCGGCGAGGCGAGATCGAGCCAGATCGCCGGGATCGGATTGTCGCCCTGAGCGGCGACGGCGTGAAGGCCCTCGGCGTACCCGGGTGGGATCGTAATGGGAAGAGTCGCAGGCGTGCCAAAGAAATGTGGCATCGCAATGTCGAGAACCTCGTCGAAGTCAACTTCCCAGTCGCCGTGGTCGTCGATATAGATGACCAGCTGCTCGTTCGCGTTGAGGAGCTGTGCCGCGGCGCAGATGGCATTGATCAAATCTTCTTTGGTGCCCCCGTCGATCGTCTGCACCGTGTGGGGTGTCCCGGCCCAAATGCCGTTGAGCGCGCCGGCCATGTTGTTGACATTGTTGTGATGCCGCTGGTCGGTCTGAGAGCCGCCGAAGACCACCGCGTGGTGGGAGGCCGCGCCCGTCCAGGTGATGGCGTCGCCCCCGTTGCCGCTGGCGACTTGTGGGTGTTCGGTGTTGTCGCCGTTTGGCCCAGAATCGTCCTTGCCGCGGGCCCGCTCGAGGTCGCGCTTCACGTTGCCATTGGACCCATTGCGGATGGCGCCGCGGGAATTGTCGGTCGGGCTGGTGCTCTTTCCGCCCAAAGCATCTGTCCACGTGCTCCCCAGATCCTTGCCCGCGTTGGCCGGGGCATTGACGACGCTGTCTCTCCACCCCTTGGCTGTCTCATCGTGTGCGCTCGCGGAGCCGCCAACCCACGGTGTCCCGGCGAGCGGTCCGCCCGGCCCGCAGACTCGACCAAGATCGTCAAGGAGCCCGCCGCCGTAGCAGGACGCGGCCATGAACTTGATGTCGTGAACCCCATGCCCGGCAAGAATTATGCACGCGGCAATGGCATTTGCAAGCTCATCGTCACGAAGCGAGCCGTTCGAGCACACAACACTCGAATGGATGCCCACAGACTGCGCGACGGGCGCGGTGTCGTCAGCAAGAACCCAGGAGGGAATTCCGATGCTCAACGCAAACGCAACCGAGGTGCTGGGC
>JAYVUC010000134.1:0-62416 GCA_043788295.1 Phycisphaerales bacterium | reverse complement strand
GGGGCTTGTTCTTTTGTGGGGCGGCGTCGGGCTGCTCGCACTCTACACCGCGTGGTCGTACCGCGTTGTTGCGAAACACTGATGTCCAGATTCGAGCCGATGCACGAAACCAACCACGATCCGACGAATGCGGGCATGACCGGCGGCTACGCCCCTTGGGCCGGTTCGTGGCGGTCGGTTCTGTGGCTGGTTGCCGCCGTCACCCTCGCCCGAATCGCGTATCTCGCGTGGTTCTGCCCGTACACGCTCATCGAGGACGAGGCCCACTATTGGGAGTGGAGCCGGCGGCTCGACTGGTCGTACTACTCCAAGGGTCCGGGCGTTGCCTGGGTCATCGCGGCTGCAACGCGACTCCTGGGCGACCACGAGTACGCTGTCAGACTTCCGGCGGTGATCTGCTCGTCCATCGCGGCCCTTTCGCTCGCCGGGCTTGCGCGCGACGCTTCGGGCGAGAATCGCGCCGGGTTTTTCACCGCTGCGTGCTTTCAACTTGTTCCGATGCTCTTCAGCACGAGTGTGCTGATGACCATCGACATGCCGTATGCGGCGTGCTGGAGCGTGGCGGCCTGGGCTGCCTGGCGAGCCTTCGATCGCGGGACGCTCGGCACGTGGGTCGTGCTGGGGCTCGCGATCGCTGCGGGGATCGCCTTCAAGTACACAATGCTGCTGCTCGTGCCTGGACTGGTCGCGGTTGCGATCCTTCGCAGCCGGGATGTTCGACTTGGGGTCGTCGGCCCGCTCGCGGCAGCCGCCCTCGCGTCGTTGGGGCTTGTACCTATACTGATCTGGAACGCGGCACGCGGCTGGCCCACCGTACATCATCTTCTAGGCCATCTGGGCGTCAGCGGCGGCGATGTCGCGCCCACGCAAGGCGTCGGCGGCTATCACTACGACCCGATGTGGACGCTCGAATATGTCGGCACGCAGATCGCACTCGCCGGGCCCATGCTGGGGCTCGCGTGGATTGGATATCGAGCGTTGCGCGATGCCGCAAGGGCGAAGGCGGCCACGTTCCTGCTCTGCTGCGCCGCCCCGATCGTCTTCTTCTATCTCGCCGTGAGCTTCGTCGCCGAGCCCGAGGGCAACTGGGCACTCGCTGGATACACGACACTCACGGTGCTCGCGGGCATCGCCGTTGTACGCTCCATGGACTCGTGGTCCACAAGCCTCGCCGCGTGGAAATCGCTGCCCACGCCTCGCCCTCGCGCCGGGCTCGTTCTTCGGCGGCCCGAATCGGCCGGACAGGCCCTCTGGCACCTCACGCTATTCGTCGGCGTCGTGTTCGCGGCCGTCTCGCTGCGGCTCGATCTGTTCGCCAGACTTCCAGTCATCGGGCCGCGCGTGCCACTTTCACGCTTCATGGGAGCCGACCAGATGGCTGCCCACACGCAACGGCTGCTCGATCGACTTCGCGAGCAGCAGCAGGGCGTCGAGCCCTTTGTCGTCTCGCAGTTCTATGGCCGGGCGAGCCAGATGGCTTTCTATCTCCCGGGCCACCCCACGGTCTACTGCTCTGGTAGTCTCATGGGAGGGCGAAAGACACAATACAACCTTTGGCCACAAACCAACCTCGCCTCGCCCGCCCTCGCGGGCCGGCCCGCGGTCTTGCTCGGCGACGCGGGCCAAACCTGGCAGTGGCCCGGGGGCACGGGCTTTCCGCGAATCGAGATCGTGGGCAAGCTCGATGGCGACCGCAAGCGCAACCGCGTGGCCGCCCTGGGGTTTGATTACCATCCGGTGATTCCAACAAGCCCATGAACTCGCATTCTCTCCAACCCCGCCTCTGGTCGCTATCAACACTCGTTGTGGCTTTCCTTTGGGTCGCATCGCTCGCTGCCACCTGGATGTTTGATCGACAGCTCTGGCAATTCTTTCTCGCTGCGGATCCGCACGATCCGGATTTCATCAAGAAGATCGAGGTGATCGCCCACCGCGACTGGTGGATGTTCTTCCGCTGTTTCGGCTATCTGCCGACGTGGATTCTTCTCGCGCTCGCGGGCGAGTCCGCCCGTCGCAGTCCTGGCCGAGTTCTTTCCACGGGCTGGCCATTTCTTCGCATACTGCTCTCGGCCGTTCTCGCGGGCGCGGGGGCCGAACTCGTCAAGCTCATTGTCGCACGCGAGAGGCCCGGCGCGACCGGCGAGCACGTCTATCGCCAGCTCTTCTCGGGCTTCGCACACAACGGCAATCTGGGTTTCGCCAGCAGCCACGCGGCGGTTGCCTTTGGTGGTGCGTTCGCACTTCTTCGTCTCTGGCCCAGGGCTGGAATCTTTGTGCTTGTCGCCACGATCGGGTGCGGGTATACCCGGCTTGTCGTCGGCGCACATTTCACTTCCGACGTCGTGGGCGGCGCGATGATCGGATACGCTTGCGCAGTGCTCCTTACCCCTCGCGCCACCCGAGCGCAGATCGGCGAATCCTCCTTCCAATGACCACGCTCGATCGACACATCGCCCGGCAATATCTCACGAACGTCGCGGCGCTTGTGGTCATTCTGTTCTCGTTTGTCATCGCCATCGATGTCTCCCTGAACTTCGACGAGTTCATCCGGCTCGCAAGAGAGCAGGGCAAGCAAGCCCGGGTCTCTGGCGACCCCTCGTTCGTCCGTACCGCCGCGGTGGCTGCCGGTCTTGTCATCGACCTTTGGTGGCCCCGGCTTATCCAGCTCCTCAACGCCCTCCTGGGCCTTGTCATGGTGGGCGGCATGGGCTTCACGTTCGCGCAGATGGTCCGCCAACGCGAGCTTGTCGCCATGTTGTCGGGGGGGATCAGCCTCTGGCGGGCGGCGCGCCCCGTCTGTGTCTGTGCCGTGCTCCTGTGCGGCGTGCAGCTTGCGAACCAGGAATACCTCATCCCGCGGATCGCCCCGCTCCTCACCCGGCAGTTGCAACAGGCCGGGCAGCGGACCCTTGGCGCGGCCGAACTCCATCTGACTGCCGATTCGGCGGGCCGCGTCTTCTTCGCCCAGAGCTTCGATGCCGACCAGGGGGTGCTCACGGGACTCCAGGTCATCGAGCGCGATGCCGCGAGGCACGGCACACGGATCATCACAGCCGCCTCCGCCCGCTGGAAAGACTCCATGTGGATTTTGGTGCAGGGCAAGGTCAAGCCCTTTGGTGTCGTCGCGACTCCCGAGCCCATCGCCACTCTCGCAACCAACCTCGACCCCACGACGCTCAGGCTGCGTCGATTCGCGAGCTACCGCGCCAGCCTTTCGTTCGCACAAACGACCGAGATGCTGAGCCAGCGCGAGCCCGGCGGGGGCGACAATGGAGGCCGCGACGAGGAACTTGAGCGCATCCGGCTGGGCCGATTCGGGGCCGTCGCGTGCAATCTCCTTGCCCTGGCGGTGTGTCTGCCCTTCTTCCTGCGTCGCGAGCCCATCGGGATGGTGATCCCCGCGCTCAAATCCGCGCCACTCGCGGTGGTCGCCCTCATGGGAGGTGTTCTTGGCGCATCGGCCGCGATACCCGCCCTTCCACCCGTACTCTCGGTGTTCGTGCCGGCGATTGTGTTGCTGCCCATTGCCATCGCTTCGGTCACGTCCGTACGAAGTTGACCCGGGACCGCCGCCCGTGCCCGGGTGGGATTACACTTGCATCAATCCCCGGAGCCCCGCATGGCCTCTGTCGTCTTCTACTTTCAGGTCCACCAGCCCTTTCGCCTGCGAAAGTACTCCGTTTTCGACACCAACCCGTTCTATTTCGACGACGCCAAGAACGCCGAGATCGCCCGCAAGGTCGCCACCAAGTGCTACCTGCCGACCACCAAGCTCATCCTTGATCTGGTCCGCAAGAATAAGGGAAACTTTCGCGTCAGCTACGCGATCACGGGCGTCGCGCTCGACCAGTTCGAGGCCTTCTGCCCCGAAGTCATCGGTGTCTTTCAGGAACTCGCCGCCACGGGGTGCTGCGAGTTTGTCGCCGAGACCTACTACCACTCGCTGAGCTTTCTGTACAGCCCGGCCGAGTTCCGCGAGCAGGTGGCGATGCACACCGAGCGAGTTGAAGAGCTCTTCGGCCAGACGCCCACGGTTTTTCGCAACACCGAGCTGATCTATTCCAACCAGCTCGCCCACGAGCTCACGCAGATCAAGGATGCTTCGGGCAACCCTCGCTTCAGCGGAGCACTGTGTGAGGGCGTCGACCGCATCCTGGGCTCACGCACGCCCAACTTCGCGTACAAGCCGCCCAAATGGGACGCGTTCAACAGCGGCGACAAACGCGACCTGGTGGGCCGCGACGCCAAGCCCTTCAAGCTTCTGCTCAAAAACTACAGACTCAGTGACGACATCGCCTTTCGGTTTTCCAACCGCGGGTGGGCGGAGTGGCCCCTGTCGGCTGAGAAGTTCGCCAAATGGGTGAACCAAATCAACGGCGACGGCTTCCTCTGCAATCTCTTCATGGACTACGAGACTTTCGGCGAACACCAGTGGGCCGACACGGGCATCTTCCAGTTCCTCGAAGCCCTGCCCGCCAAGATCTTCGACGCCAACCCGGGCCACAACCACTTCATCACCGTCAGCGAGGCGATGAAGCAGTTCGAGCCCGTGGGCGAGTATGACGTGCACGACTCCATCTCGTGGGCCGACATGGAGCGGGATCTTTCGGCGTGGCGTGGCAACGCGATGCAGAACAACGCGCTCGATGAGTGTTTCCGTCTTGAGAGGCCCATCAAGGACAAGCTCGCCAGGGCCGAGGCTGCTTACTCGAAGGCACACGGCGGCCAGCCCACGCCCGAGATTCTGCCCGACGCCGACGCTGTCCAACAGGCCCGCTTTCTCCTGGCCGATTGGCGCAAACTCACCACCAGCGACCACTTTTACTACATGTGCACGAAGTACTGGTCCGACGGCGACGTTCACAAGTACTTCTCGCACTACGACTCGCCCTACGACGGGTACATCAACTACATGAACGTCCTGGACAATGTCCGAACGCGGCTCGCGGGGGTGTAGGGTCGTTCTTTGTCAGGCTGTCGAGGATGTGCAGAACGTGTGGAGAGGCCGGGGTGGCCCGAGATTCCCCTTGGTACCGCTCGACTGGCGATGTATGATGTGGGCACAGGGAGTCATTCCGGCTTGACGCGTCGCGCGTTCTCAATCTTGGAACTCATCATCAGCCTTGCGATTATCGCGGTGTTGGTGGCGATTTTGCTCCCGGTCCTCGCCCAGGCGCGATCGACTGGCCGGCGAACCGTCTGTGCCGCAAATCTGCGCCAGATCGGCGCCGCTTTCCAGGCATACTCGCAGGATAACCGCCGATTCCCCGTCGCCGAAGCTGCGCCCGACTGGCACTACGGCGGGGTCGCATTCGTCGGCGCGGACCGCACACCGATGCTTGCCGGCGACAGGCCCATCAACCCGTATTTCGGCGACGCGAGCACCGACCGCACGGGCGGGGTCACCGCCCTCTTCCGCTGCCCCGACGACCGCGGTGTTTGGGCGCTGGGCGCGAGCGCACAAAGGCCCGGGCCCGCGATGTACGCGGGCCGAACGTGTTTCTCAGCGTTCGGCAACAGCTACCGCGCCAACGCGTTGCTGATGGACTCGACCAGTGCCGGAATCGACGCGTTGCACCGCCCATTGACCGAGTTGGACGTGAACGTGGGACACAGCCGCCTGCTGGTTGCTGGCGATGCGGTGTGGCACTACGCCACGGCCGCCAAGCCCGATCCCGACTCGCTTCTTGACGCGTCGTGGCACACCGACTTCCGGGGCGGCAACTTTGTCGCGATGGACAGCTCTGTTCGTTATACCGTTTTCTCCACCGACCCGTCAACGGTCTTCACGCTGCTGCCTCGTGTCGCACCGACGAAGTGATTGTGGCACGGTTCTCCGAACCATGATGTTGGCGGTGCAGTTCTCCGAACCGTGACTTTGGTGGCGCGGTTCTCCGAACCGCTCATCGGTCGCGCGGCTCCCCAACCGTGTCGCTGGACTTGAAGGCCAAGAAAATGCGTCGACTCTGAGTGCCGACGGACCAGGACCGACACGCAGTGCCGGGCCACCATCCATCAGCTACTCCGGCTCGGCCAGCGCGGCATCCGCTCGCATGAACAGTGCCTCGCCCTTGGCGATTGTTCGTCCGGCAGAAAGTCCGTGCGGACCACCGAACTGCGCAATCGCTTGCAGTGTCGCACCGGCTGGCGGCTCGCAATTCCACGCCCGCCACAGCTGCCCCATCTTCGTGGGCATCGCCGGGGACATCAGCACACTCGCAACACGCACGGCCTCCGCACAGTTGTACAAAATGGTCGCGAGCCTCGCCTGGGCGGTGGGGTCGGTGTCGATTGTCTTGGCAAGCCTGAACGGTGCGGTCTCGTTGATGTACACGTCCACGTTGCGGATCAGCTCGATTCCCTCTGCCAGCGCACCCGCGAGGTCGAGTGCCGTCGCCTTTGCCGCCGCCCGCGTCGCCGCACCCGCACACAGCGCGGGGAAGTTGAACCGCTCATGCTGAGGCACCGCGCCGCCACCACCCTCGGGCGTTGGCAGCGTGCCGAAATATTTCTCAACCATGTTCGCCACGCGGCTCGCGCAGTTGCCGATGCCGTTGGCGAGGTCCGCGTTGTAGACCTCCACAAACTTCGCGTGGCTGAAATCGGCGTCAGAGCCCGACATCGGGCCCTCCTTCGCAAGGTACCAGCGCACGCCGTCGAGGCTGTAGCGGCCAGCGTAGGCCTGGAGCCTTTCCAGATCGACGAAGTTACCCAGGCTCTTGGACATCTTCTGCCCGTTGCTGATCCACCACCCGTGTCCGAAGATCATGCCCGGCAACGCCACCCAGCCGAACGCCGCAGGGTCGCTGGCGCGGAGGGCCATGAGCAATGCAGGCCAGATCGCCGCGTGGAACCAAAGAATGTCCTTGCCGATCAGATGCACCGCCGCGAGCCAAAGCCCGCGGCGTTCGGGCGTGTCCACGACCGTCAGATAGTTGAACAGGGCGTCGATCCAGACATAAATCCGGTTCTTCGCGTCGCCTGGCACGCGAATCCCCCACTGCGTCGCCGGGTCGTCGGTCACTGGGCGTGAGATGGGGATGTCGTTGAGACCCAGGCGTATACGTCCCAGGATCTCGCTGCGGCGCGAATCGGGCTGCACAAACGTCGGATTCGCCGAGATATGAGCCATCAGCGGCTTCTCGTACTTGGAGAGCTTGAAGAAATAGCATGGCTCTGTCCGTTTCACCAGCGGCTTGCCGGAGATGGCCGACTTGTACTGCGCCTCGCGCGCCGAGTTCTCTGGGACGTATTCTTCCTGCCCTTCGTCATACCACCCGGTGTACTCGCCCTTGTAGATGTCGCCCGAATCCATCAGCTTCTGGATGTACACCGGCACGCGCTCGCGGTGCCGCGGCTCGGTGGTGCGTATGAAATCGTCGTTGGAGATATTCATCCATGCGAACGCGGCCTTGAACTGTTCGGCGTTGATGTCCGCCCATTCCTGTGCGGACTTGCCGTGGGCGGCCGCGCTCGTGACCACCTTGTCGGCGTGCTCGTCGGTGCCCGTCAGCAGAAACACCTTGCCCGTCGCGCTGGCCGCGGCCCCGGCCACCTGCCCTCGTGCCAGCCGCTGGAACCTGGCGGCGACATCGGCCAGGAGCGAGGTGTAGCAGTGCCCGATGTGGGGCCGATCGCTGACGTAGTAGATCGGGGTGGTGATGTAGTATGGGTTCATTCGGGGTCATGTTAGGACGCGCCCTTCCGCGAACGTCCGCTCGCTGTTATGCGATCGGACCGCACCGACTCGCGCTTCGCCCCTAGACTTCATTCACGGGATTGGCAGGTGCCACCCGATCGGGAGGTGATCCATGATCCGACTTTCCCTGCACAAGCCCTTCCAGATTCTGATCCTGCTTGCCGCCTGTGGGCTGGCCGCCCCAGCCATCGCCCAGGATGCCCTGGGAAATGGGCGCGGCCTCGAGCGCAACTCGTCGCGGTACCCACAAACTCAGCAACCAAGGGGCGGGCGAGACTTCGCTGCCGAAGTCCGGTTCCGCAATGCCATCGTCACCGGCAACGCTCCAAATGGCCTCTCGTTCCGGGGTAACTCCGGCTATTCCGACGCGAATGATTTTCGCGGCAAGTTGGGCTCTGACGATCTCTATTCCTATCGCCGCGATTCGTACGTCTCTGGACTCTCGGGCCAAGGCATCCGGGGCACAGACGCCTTGCAATACCAGTTCGCGCTCACGACGGGCAGTTCGGCCCCGAGCGGCCTCGCCGGTTCTCTCGACATTTCCCGCTCGGGAGCCCGCAGCACGGGCCAGCAGAATGCCCTCGCTCGCGACAGAGTGGCCGAGGACCGCGATCGCAGCGGCAACGGCTCGTGGCTTCGCTCGCCCTCGGCATTCGAGGCGGACCGCTCGCTCCAGCCGACAAGCCTGGGTTCGCGCCGAACCAGTGAGGGTCTACAAGAAACCATTACCGCGTCGTCGCTGCTGGGCGTTCGATCACGGATCTCCGACACGCCCGTCAGGCCGCGCAATACAAAGCCGAACAAGGACGGCACGACCCCCGCGGGATCGCCCGACGACAAGCCTGCGGGCCGCCCATCGGATGCGCCGTCCTCGGTTGATGGTTGGGCATCTCAGCGGTTGCCGAGCCAGCTATTACCCAGACACCAGCAGCCAACCGACGCGGCAAGCCCCGATGCCGACAAGTCCAAGCCTCAGCCGTTCAGCGCGTACGACTCGGTGTTTACCCGCTTTGACGAGTGGGAACGCAAGACCAGCCCGGTGAGTGAGACCACGCCCGGTCAGCTCACTCGTGTTGAGAATCGGCTGCTGGGCCTGCGCCGCCACCTCTTGGGAGAGCAAGCCAATGCGGCTCCGCTGCCCACACCTGTCACCAATCCGCGGGCTCCCGCCCCTGCACCCCAGCCCGAGCAACTTGACTCCGAAACGGTTCGAATGATCCGTGAGGCTTCCGGGAAGGCCTCTGGGTACGCCGTGGCGGCAAAGGAGGGCGACTCAGTACGCGATTTCTATTCGCGCGACCTGCTCGTGGCCCAGAAGCTCTTGGCCGAAGGGCGGTATTTCGACGCCGAGGACCGGTTCAGCCGCGCACTGATCAGCCGGCAGGGAGATCCCACCGCTCTTGCCGGAAGGTTGCACGCGCAGCTGGGCTCGGGCATGTATCTTTCGGCGTCCGTGAACCTCCGCCAACTTCTGTTCACCGTGCCCGAGTTCGCGGGCGTCAAGTTCGTTCCCGCCATGCTCCCCTCCAAAGAACGGCTCGACCAGATCGTCGCGCGCCTTCGAGGGCGCCTCTCGGGCACAGGTGATCAGGATCCTGTCGCCCAGTCGATCGCCGATCGGGATGTGGGAATCGTGATCGCGTACATCGGGTTTCAGACGGGCGACTCCGCCCTTCTCAACGAGGGGCTGGCCACCGCCGACAAGCCCGAAACCCCCGGTGAGCGCGCCGATCCGATTTCGGCCCGTCTGCACGCTTACCTGAGGGCGGTGTGGCTGGGCGAAATGCCCGCGTCAAAAGCACTTCCCCCGGACCCGACCGCTCCGCCAACCCCCGACGCCGTTCCAATTCCCGCGAAGTAAGCCGTAGCGATCACGATGCACAAAGTTCCTGCCGCCAACTCTCACTCCGCGCCCTCTTCGCAGCCCCTTTCAATCACCGATTTCCTCACCGATGGCTCTCTCGCCGCTCTGTGTGCCGAACTCTCGCTGCTCACCGGCGTGGCTGTCCAGCTTCGAGACGCGATGGGGCGTCTGGTCACTCCGGGGGGCCTGCGGGGAGAGCCCTGGAGCGTCGCGGATGGCGGCGGGTCCGAACCGCCACGCGGTGCCCACGCGTTCCCGCTGCGGGTCGGAGGCGAGCGGATCGGTGCGATTCTGGTGGGCGCGGGCAGCCCGGTGCTGGGGGAGAGCCCCCGCGTCTCGCTGGAGCGAGCGATCGAGCTTCTATCACAGGCGTCGGCCGAATTGTGTGAGCACGAGCTTGAGCTGCGTCACAAGGTGAAGGAACTCAGCGCCTTGTTCAAGCTGGGATCCATGCTCGCGCACGCCTCGGGTATGCAGCGCGTCCTGGAGGTCGCGCTGGAGTCCGCACTCGACGTCCTTGGGCTCGATGCCGGGTCGATCATGCTCCTCAAAGAGGATGCCGACGGCATCACCGCGCCCAACGAGGAAGACCTCACCGTTGCCACAAGCCGTAACCTCTCGCGAGAGTGGCTCGAATGGCCCCAGCCACTGAGCAAGGACCGGCTCTTCGACCGTCTGGCTCTTGGCGGCGAGATCGTCGTTTCTGAGGATCTCTCTGGCGACCCGCGTGTTCTCATCAAGGACCGTGTTGAAATCGAGGGGCTCGTCTCGGCGATCCACGCGGGCATGACGTTTCGGGCTCGCCCGCTTGGTGTCCTGAGACTCTATTCCCGCGAGCGCCGGACATTCAGCGAGTCGGATCGCCGCCTCCTGGGCCTCATCACCAACCAGGCGGCCGTCGCCATCGAGCAGGCCCGCCTGCTGAAGCTGCACGAGGAAGAGCAGCGGATCCAGCGGCAGCTCCAGCTCGCCGCCGACGTGCAGCGGCGGATGCTGCCATCCCGTGTCCCGCAGATCAAGCCCCTCGACATCGCCGCCCGATACATCCCCAGCTTCGAGCTTGGCGGCGACTTCTACGACTTCATCGACCTCAATGGGCACTTGGGCATCGTCGTCGGGGATGTCGTGGGAAAGGGGATCGCGGCGGCGCTGCTCATGGCTGCGGTTCGCGCGAGCCTTCGCGCCCACGCGCAGGAGGTCTACGACCTCGACACCGTCGTCGGCAAGGTGAATCAGGCGCTCTGCCGCGACACGCTCGACAGCGAGTTTGCCACGCTGTGGTACGGCGTGCTCAACCCGACGACGCTCCGTTTCACGTATTGCAACGCGGGCCACGAGCCGCCGCTGGTGGTTCGCGTGCCCAAGCATCGAAGTCCGAGCCCAGCCGACATCGACGAGCTCTCTGTGGGTGGCATGGTCGTGGGCGTTGATCGCTCGCAGCGGTATCAGCGCGCGGTGTACGACCTTCACCCGGGTGACGTGTTCATCGCCTACACCGACGGCGTAACCGACGCGACGAACTTTGAGGGCGCCAAGTTCACCAAAAAACGCCTGCGCAAGACCATCCTTGACGTGCTCAAGGCCGAGCCTGAAGCGCCCGCGGCACGCGTGCTGGATCTGATCCACTGGGAAGTTCGCCGGTTCACCGGGCTCGCGCCGCGGGCCGACGACGAGACTTTGGTTGTCATGCGAGTCAACGAACCAGTCAAGTGAGTTTCCTCACGCCGCCCGGGGCCCCTGGTCGTTTGGATTGACTGGGAAGACGAGCGCGCGAAGCTTGTCAAGCCTCTGCTGGGCGTCTTCCATCGCCGCCTCGACGCCTGCAATCGTGTCCTCGCAAGGCGTGCTCGCCGATTTTGCCTGCCCCTTGGATGGGCCGGGGAAACGAAACGGCGCGGGCGGATCGGTCAGATCCTGGGTTTGCAATCGCAGCTTGGGCTTCATGGTCGGCCTCCTTGCCGCGAAACCATGGCGAAACTCGAGCGGCCCGCCTCCATCGGCCAACCAGCCCCGCTCCATCACGCCCTCGGTAGCCACCGACCCGTGACACGAGTCTGTGGCCCCCTGCAACCGTCCCAACCACCATGAACCATCCTTGGTCACGTCCATGAACAACCCATCGGCGCATGCCGCACCCTCCCATAAAATCGGCTTGGTGCATGAGCTGTCCGATAAGGTCAGCGCAATCCCTGCCAACCCGCAACCGCGTTCTGGAGCAGTTGCCACACGCGGTCAGGGTCGTGGCTCGCGTCGATCACCAGGTGCCGGGCAGGGTCGGCCTGGGCCTGGGCCAGATACCCGTCGCGCACGCGGGTGTGGAAGTCGGTGCCCCGCTGCTCGATGCGGTCGTCGAACAGGGTTGTGGTCGCGGAGCCCTTGGCGGTCCCGCGCCGCTTGCTAGTGGATTCGATGCCCCGGGTTCTGCGGGCGGCCGTGGCCTGATCGACGTCGAAGATCAGCACCAGCTCGGGCATACACCCGCTCGTCGCCGCTTGTGCGGTCGCGTTGATCTCGTCGAGCGGGATTCCACCGGCTGCACCCTGATACGCGAGGGTCGAGCTGACGAAGCGGTCGGCGACAACCAGCCCGCCCGCAGCGAGCGCGGGGCGTATGCGAGTGTCGACGAGCTGCGCCCGGCTCGCCATGTAGAGGAGCATCTCGCAGCGCAGGCTCATCTCGTCCTTGGTGTGCAGAAGAATGCGCCTGATCTCTTCACCGATGGCGGTTCCGCCCGGCTCTCGCACCTCGCACACCGAGATGCCCGCAGCCTTGGCGGCGTCAACGAACCGGCGGAGCTGCGTGCTCTTTCCCGAACCGTCCGCGCCCTCGAACGCGACAAACCGGCCCGCGAGTTTCGGCAAGATGGTGGTGAAATCGCTCACGGGCCCAGTGTAGCACGAGGCGCTACCGGCCCCGAACTGCTTTCTTGTTCTTGGGCGTTGGTTCGCTCGATTTTTTCAGTTCCTCGATCGTCACCACGGTCGATTCGCCCCCGCCGTGCTCGCGCGCGATCGCGTCCATCAGCCCGGTCGGGTCTTTGGACACAAACTGGACGGTCTTGATGGTCGTTGCCCGCGCGCCGCTGGTGTCCTTGGGGTTGGACCGGTCCAGAGATTCGAGCGTTGTTTCCTCTCCCGCGCCCCAGGTTGTGTCGCTCCGTTTGATGCCGCGAGTGAGCAGGAAGACGACCTCGGGCTTGAGCGAGAGAGCGATTCGCAGACCTGTCAGGGGGTTTGAGGGGCCCGACGGGATCACGCCGCGCGTGAGCGGAGCCAGGAGCCCCTTGTTCTCTGCCGTTGCCGCGAGCATTCCGGGCCGCCCCACGCCGTTCACCTGGCCGAGCCACCTTGCCTGATCGAGCAGTGTGTCCAGCAGAGGCGGGTCGGGGAGCGGCGTATCGCCATCGGTTTGAAGCGGATCGTGGAAGAGCACAACTTGAAACTCCTGCTCGGGCGTCAGCCTCGCCACGCATCGCTCAAGCTCTGCAAACACGAACGGCAGCGTCGAGACCATGACGCCCGACACGTCCACCATGTACACGACGCGCCGGGCCTTCTCCGCCTTCACGCCCGCGAAAGAGGCGACGAGTGCTGGCGGCTTTGCAACCAGCGGCGGCAAAGGAGCCGGGGCAACTGGGGGCGCAACCTCGATCGGCCTGGGGGTCTCGGGCGTGGTTTGCGGTTTGCGTGCCACTTCTTCCACGGAGATCGATTGGGACGCGACGACGACTGGCTCTGGTGCGGGCTCGACAGGCACGGGCTCTGCCTTCACGACGATCTCGGGCTTCTCTGGAACAGGCAATGGCGTCGGTTCGGGAATCGGCGTGGCCGCAGTCGTTGCGACATCAATCGGAACATCAAGCCCGAGCGAAAGCTCCACCGCTTCGCCCGGCACGTCGGTCTTTGCGATCGTCTCGCGCCACCGGCCACCCGTTGACATCCACACCATCCCCGCGCCGTGGGCCGCCAGTGACACGGCGAGGGATGCCCAGAGGATCCGCGATCGGCGGGAGCGAGAGATTGGCGGGTGCGGATTCATGAACGCAACTGGCTCCTACACCCCTGGACGAGAACTCGGCTTGGCGGGACTGCCCAGCAACGGGCGGTCGAGCGACAGGGGCCCGGGCCCGATGCAAAGCAGCACGGTCGAAAGGGCCAGGAGTGCGAGCTGCCAAAGCGGGAATGCCCAGAACGTCAGATCCCACGGGTCGTGCCGAGGCAGGAACTCAAGGACCGCGCCGCCCGCCGCCCATGCCGGGCCGATCGTTGTGAGCCACAATCCGCACGCCATGTGGACCATCATGCCCGCAGCCCAGAACCGCGTCAAAAGCCCGAGGCCCACGCACACGCCGCCGGCAAGGTCCAGGACCATGACAGCCCATGCGATGATGACGATGTTCGATCCCGCGGCCCACGTTGGCCATGTCGGCCGCAAGGCGGGCTTGCCCTCGCTCGCCGCGGCGGGCTCGCTGGCGTGCAGGAGAGCGAGGGTGACCTCGGTGTGGAGCCGTCGCACTTGCACGGGCGTCACGAACTCGCTGGCGGTGTGGATGAGCGGACCGGGATCGCCGTGTGCTTTGGGCGGTGTCTCGGGCTTGGCCGGGTCGGGCTTCTCGGGTGGCGGGGGCGGGGTGTCGGAGTTGACCCGCCCCATCGTCGCGCCGGCGTTGGCGAGGGCGGCGGCGTCGGCCCCCTGCACCGGGTCGTAGGCGTTGAGCTTGCTCAGGCCCGCCCACAGAAACGTCAGCCCGAGTGTGAGCCGAAGAACCATGGGGGCCACTGTTGTCGCGAGTCCTTGCCGAACAGTCATGCGATGCTCCAAACCACCGGACACTCCCCCAGAGTTCACGCGCGTGGTGATCCTGCTTCCTCTTTCGGCCAGATGGGGGGCCGGAGGATCATAAGAGGGGTCGAGGATGGTTCGGAATTGCCGTGGTCTGCATGCAGAGAATGGCTCTCCAAACGAGAATCCAAGGCGATTTTGCCGCTTTGGGTGCTGCCGGAGCCATCAGCCGACTCTGGGGGAAGCAGGGTGGGTAGGATTGATCCGCCGCGGGCGTGGCGAAATTGGCAGACGCGCGGGATTTAGGTTCCCGTGGCCGAAAGGCCTTGCAGGTTCAAGTCCTGTCGCCCGCATTGGTGCCCTTTCGCACGGACTGCGCGAGGGCTCAGTCCTCTTCGCCGTGTCCGTTTCTTGGGATTGGCTTGCCTGCGCGGATCACAACATCTGCGCGGCGATAGACCGCCGCATTGGCCAGCTTCTTGGCGGCTTCCTTCGCGCCAAACGTGTGGGTCCGCCCGCCACCACCCTCGCCAGCAGAACTTTTCTCGTACTTCCAGTCGGACTTGCCCAGAAACACGACGTCCACGCGCCAGACGATGACAGGTTTTCCATGCTCACGCGTCTCGGTCGGGTCGACGAGGTATCGCCACACCACGTACCACCCGGGATGGTCGTAGTGGGCTGAATGGCCCAGGGCCTCTTACTGCCCTTGCTTTCAAGCGAATCGCGAGGCGAGAGATTGGCACCCGAGCCCCTGCGTCGTAAGTCGGGAAATCGCTGCTGCGCCATATCGGCGTGACGATGCTTCTCGTAGTTGCTGACCGAGTCGAGGGCTTTGGTTCCGAAAATGCCGACAATCGCGCTGAATACGTTGGCTTGCTCGAAATAGATTTCGACAAGCCCCGCCAATTCCTTTTCCATGTATTCCACTGCACGCCGAATCGCGGCGATCTCAAGCCCCGGCGGAAGCGCAACTGACTCGTCGAAGTCCGTCTTCTTGGTCATGTGTGCCCCCCCGCGAAAGGCCCCGGTGGCTTCACGATCACTTCAGCCAACCGTGGAACGGCCCTCTCCGCCAGACGGAAATACTCGGCACTACGCTCGATCCCGATGCTCGCAAGCCCGAGCGCGGACGCGGCCGCGATGGTCGATCCCGATCCCATGAACGGATCGAGGATGATGCCTTCGCCTAGCGGAAGTGAAGCCCGGACCAACTGCCGCATCAGTGCCTGGGGCTTGAGTGATGGATGCGACGCGATGACCCTCTCGCTTCCCCTTGCGGGAGCAACATGAAGCAAGTCCCTGAATGGCTCCAGGGGCGAGATGCGTTGAAGACCCCCGGTCTTCCATTTGCGAAGATTGTCCTGGACCCTTCCTTCGCACGGCTTGCGAAAGAGACCCCAGGGTTCCCAGCACGACTGGGGCATGACCGAGACATTGGGAAACTCGTTGTGGGCGTTCTTTGGTCGATCGCCGCCGCGCAGCGTGTGAACCACACGGATGATCTCTCCCCGCTTCTCAAAGCCAGCCGCGATGAAGGGTTCATAGACAAGATACGACACAAGCGGGTTGGTGGCGATGAAAACGTGGGCCCCGGGAACAAGGACAGGAAAGAGTCGTGCCGCAAGCTGTCGGAAAAAATCTCGTGGCTGCGCACGATCCGATTCACGCAACACGGTGAATCTCGGTAACGGACTTCTCTGGTGTCCGTCAAACGATGGTGGAATCCTCCAGACCCCGCCCTTTCCATTTTTCAGCTTCGCAAGCTCGGCCGGCTCGAACTCGACGAGGCCGTATGGGGGGTCGGTGACCACCGCGTGGATGGAATTGGGCTCGGCGGTCGCCAGCCAGTCGAGCGCGTTGGAATGGACGAGTTCATATGGGCCAAACCCGGCGGAAAGCCGAAGGCTCGGCAGAATCGAGGTGGCCGACTTGCCGAGTGCTTCGGGTTTGCGTTTGGGGATGGGCATCGCCGGGAGGCATATCACGGCTCCACAATCCTCTATTCGATTGACGCAAATCCCTACCCCGCCCGCTCGAACATCCTCGCCACCCGCAGCAGCATCGCCTCCTCGAACGCCGGGCCCACAAACTGCACGCCCAGCGGCAGTTCCTTGCCGTCGATATTCGTTGTTCCAGCCGGGATGCTCACGCCGGGCAAGCCCGCAAGATTCACGCCTACGGTGTACACGTCCTCGAGATACATCGCCAGCGGGTCGCCCGATTTCTCACCGATCTTGAACGCTGGGCCGGGCGTCGTGGGCGTGAGGATCGCGTGGCAACCGGCAGCGAACGCCGCGTCGTAGTCGGCCTTGAGCCTGCGCCGCACCTTCAGGGCGGTCGTGTAGTACGCGTCGTAGTACCCGCTCGACAGCACATGCGTCCCCAGCATGATCCGTCGCTGCACCTCGGGTCCAAAGCCCTCGGACCTGCTTCGGCAGTACAGATCGGTCAACGCATCGGCCGCACCAGTCGCCGGGGCCGCCTGCCGCCCGTATCGGATGCCGTCGAACCGCGCAAGATTTGAGCTGGCTTCGGCCGGGGCGACGATGTAGTACGCCGCGACCCCGTGGTCGATCATGGGCAGGTCGATATCGACGATCGTTGCGCCCATGCCCGCGAGCCGCCGCACCGCCTCCTCGAACATCTCGCTCACAGCCGGGTGATTCGCCTCGCTTCGCGCCTGCCGCGGCACACCGACCTTGAGCCAGTGAATCGGGTCGTCGAACTGCTCGAGCAAATCGCCGAGCGGCTTGTCGCGGCTGGTTGCGTCGAGCGGGTCGGTGCCACAGATTGCGGTGAGCGCGATGGCCGCGTCACGCACGGTGCGCGTCAGCGTGCCGATCTGGTCCAGGCTGCTGGCGAACGCCACGAGCCCGTGTCGGCTCACGCGCCCATACGTCGGTTTCACGCCCACAAGCCCGCAGAACGCCGCCGGCTGACGGATCGACCCGCCCGTGTCGCTCCCCAGCGCGAGTGGCACTATTCCCGCCGCCACAGCCGCCGCGGAGCCAGACGAACTGCCGCCCGGCACGCGCGAGGGGTCGTGCGGATTGCGCGTGGGCCCGAAGGCGGAGTTCTCGCCCGAGCCGCCCATCGCAAACTCGTCGAGGTTTGTCTTGCCGACGATGATGGCGCCCGCGTCGATAAGCTTCCGCACGGCCGTCGCGGAGAAGGGTGATTCGTAGTTCTCCAGCATCCGAGAGCCACAGGTCGTTCGGCCAAAGTCGGTGCAGATATTGTCCTTGATCGCAACCGGGACGCCAAACAGGAGCGGAAGGTCGCCGCCGACGGCCACCCGCGCGTCGAGCTCCGCCGCCCGAGCGAGTGACCGCTCGCCAAAGACCTGCAGAAACGCGTTGAGCCCCGCGTTCGCCGCTTCGAGCCGCGCGAGCGACGCTTTCACGACCTCAACGCACGACACGCGCCGCGATCGCACCGCGTCGGCTGTTTCCGAGATGGTTGTGGGCGGGCCGCTCATGCCCGACCGCCTTCGTCGATCACCTTGGGCACCCGCACGAACGATTCCCAAGTCCGCGGGGCCATCCTGAGTAGCGCCTCGGTCGAGAGCGTCGGCCCCGGCACGTCGTCGTCGAGCCGGTTGGTCGTGTCGCCCACGTGGGCCATTGGCTCGACGCCCGCGAGGTCGAGCTCCTTGAGCCGATTCACATACGTGATGATCGCCGAAAGCTGATGGCGATACCGCTCGACCTCGTCGTCGCTCAGGGCGAGACGCGAGAGCGCGGCCACCTTGCGGACGTGTGCGGCGGAGAGAATGGAGGGATCGGAGGACATGGCGGGAGTCTATCCGGGCACGTGGACTTCTCGCCCCCAATAATCGCACATGGCGTTACCGCGAGTATTTCCACAGCGTATTTGGCGCAAGTCGGGAAAGCCCGGCGCAACCTTGCTCTTTCTGGTCATTGTGGCCCTGAGCCTTCTGAATATCGTGTCAAGCACCTCATTCGCGGGCGGGGGCTCCCGATTGTTCAGGGCCGTTATGCCCCGGTATGGCGCTCGCATTGATTTTGGATCAGGCCAGACGTTCTTTGTTCGAGCGGTGGGTCGACTGAGTCTGATTGATCTGGACCGCCAGAGTGCCGATCTGCTCTCTTCGACAAGCTTGAACACTCCGAACGACGCGTTCACGTGTGCCGTGCGAAGATTTGATATCGACGAAGGCCTGTACGCGGCGACCGAGCACCGCGAAGGCGCGACGGTGAGCGTGTCATCGTTCGGGACTTCCGCCGTACCCATCGCGTTGACACAGGAAATTTTGTCAATGACCGCGAACGAGTACGCGCGCGATGGCCTTACGCAGGCCGCGGCAGACATTCGTGCCGGCGGAGCGCTTCGCGCCCGAATCCTCTGGTTCGGCTACCTGCACAACACTCTCGTGATTCTGTCTCTGATTGGTCTGCCGCTTTCGCTTCGCTGGATTCCCGGCTGGCTGCGTGATGTCGCGCTTTCTCGGCGCGACAGACGACGCGCCAAGGGCCTCTGTGGCACCTGCGGCTATGACCTGCGGGACGACACAAGCGGCGTCTGCCCGGAATGTGGAAACTACAACTATCTCGGAAGTTAGCACGATCGCGGGTCAGCTCCGCAACACCGCACGACAGAACTCGTGCGTCAGCGCGTGCCCGCTCCGCTCCGCCACGATGTCCGCCTGCAAGGGGCGACCCAGGAGCCCGACGTCGCCGATCAGGTCCAGCAGCTTGTGCCGCGACGGCTCGTTCTCAAACCGCAGTCCGTTGTCGATGGGCTCGCCCGTGGTGTCGTCGAGCACCAGCATCTCTCGCGGCGTCACATGCCCGAAAAGCCCGCGCTCCCGCATCGCCCGCGCCTCACTCGCCAGACAGAACGTCCGCGCCGGTGCCACATCCACCTGATACGTCGCCGCCCGGCCGTCCCAGCGGGCTGTCTGACGCAAAACGCCGCTCGCATGCCCTTCGCGTCCGGCGTAATCCAGCGTGTACTCGAACGAGCACCCCGGCATGTTTCGCGGCATCGCCCTGATGAACTCACCGCCAACGCCTCGCACTTCGACCGGCGCAGCAAGCCGGATCGGCTCGATTTCCTCCGCCAACTGGTGCCGCCCGCCCGCCCGCGCAATCGCGTCCACGAACATTTCCGCAGATCCATCGCCGATGGGAATCTCGGGCCCCTCCACGACCACGCGCGCGTCGGTGACGCCAAGCCCGACGAGTGCCGACATGACGTGCTCGATCGTCGCACAACCCGCCAACGTTGTGTTCCGCCCAGCCCCGCCGCCCCCCCCGCCCTTGATCACGTTCCCCACCACCGCCGCGATCGTGGCCCCACAAGATACAAAGAAGATACCGCCCATGGCCGCTCGCTCAAGGCTGACCGCGCACGGCATCCCGGTGAAGAGCCCGACGCCCTCAACCCGCGCCGTCCCTCGGATCGTGTTTCGGTTCACGGGGTTCTCACTCGGACTCGAGGTGCTTGCCAAGCTCGGGGGCCTTGGCGACGAGCTTGCGCAGCACCTTGGACAGCGTTCGGAACGCGGTCTCGTTTCGCAGATTCTCTCGTAACGGCCTCGCCGGTGCACCAAGCCAGGTCTCGCCCGCTGGCACGTCATACCAGACGTTCGAGGCCGCCCCGATCTTCGCCCCCGCGCCGATATTGACGTTGTCCCTCATGGCCGCCCGTCCACCCATCATCACGCCGTCACCTAGCGTGCATGAGCCGGAAATCCCCACTTGTCCGCAGAGCACGCAGCACCGCCCGATGCGGCAGTTGTGCCCGATCTGCACCAGATTGTCGATCTTGGTGCCCGCGCCAATCACGGTTGAGCCGAACTTGGCCCGGTCTATGCACGAGTTGGCCCCGATCTCGACATTGTCGTGAATCACCACATTTCCGATGTGTGGAATCTTCACAAGCCCGCGCCCGGTTTGATCGGATCGATACCCAAAGCCGTCGCCGCCCAGCACCGTGCCCGCATGCACCGTGCACGAGCACCCGATCTCCGTCCGGTCATACGCGATCACGCCGGGGTGGAGCACCGAGCCCGCCCCAACCCTGGTGTCGCGGCCAAGATACACGTTTGCGATCAGCACCGCGCTTTCGGCGATGATCGTCCCGGCCCCGACCACGCAATGTGGCCCGATCCAGGCCGAGGGCGCGATCGTCGCGGTCGGGTCCACCGTTGCGGAGGGATGCCGCCCGGCTCGCGGCGGGGCTGGCTTTGGCGCGAAGTGCTCCAAAATGAGATTGAGCGCCATGTCGGCGTCGGGAACAACAATCAGAGCCCGTGTCGCAGGATCGTGTCCCTGAACCCTGAGCCCGCAGCCCACCAGCGAGGCCAAGGCCCGACTCTTGGGCCAGTCGTTCCCGAACGTGTTGGAACGAATGAACGTGAGGTGCTCGGGGCCCGCCCGGTCCATGGTCTCAATGCCGGTCACAACTAGATCGTGGCGACCAATCACTTCTCCGCCCACGACCGTTGCCAGATGCCCGACCGTTGTCGAGCCTGTGCCGCCGGATTGGCCCTGGGCCGGGATATTTGTCTGTGCCACCTCTTCCAGAGTAGCCGCACTCCGAACCATCACCGTCACCTCCATCGCTACTTCTTGGGCTTGGAGGCCCCAAACTGATTGTTCATCAGCGTCACGAGCTGTGTCGTCACATCCACCGAATTGCCGGCAAAGAGCACCCGCTTGCTCTGGATGATCTGATTCACCTGGCCCTCGGTCAGATCCTGGCCCACTGGGATCGTGAGTGAGCGATCGTCCAGCAACACCAGGTCGAGACCCTGCGACTTGGCGAGCGCCTCCGACGCCGCGAGAATCCGCCCGTACAACTGGCGGCCATACTCGCCTTTCTCGATCGACATCACCGTCGAGAGCCCCTTGCCCGCAGCCTCGAGCCGCAGGCTCAGCTCCTCGAATATGAATCGCTTTTCCAGCCGCTTAGGATCGTTCTTGGCCGCCGCGTCCATCTCGGCCTTGGCGCCCTCGGCCTGCTTTTTCAGGTCGTCGATCTGCCCCTGCAGAACCTTGGCCCGCTTTCCATTTTCCGTGTTCTGGTCGGCCACCTCGTTCAGGGCCCCGATCAACCTCTCGAGGTCAACGACGCCGATCGCTGTCGGCGCTGCTTGCACCGTGACGGTCGGCCCGGCCCGAACCACCGAATAGCTCGCAAAGCCCAACGCCAGGACTGAAATTGCAAACCAAGGGGTGCGCCATGACCCACGGTTGGATGCACGATTGATCGACATTCGCAAGCTCCGATTATTGAAAGTCCCATCCCAAACCACACATTGTTCAGTCCACGACACGCAAACCAAGGACGGCCCCATCCAGCGCAAGCCGTCGGTGCCATTATACATCAACCGATTGGTGTTATCGAGATGACGACACGGGCGACGAGACGCCCGGCGTGGGTGTCCCCGTTCCCGACGGTGCCGCCCCCGCCTCTGTCGCGGCGGGCTTGACCGCCTCCGCTGCCGTACCGCCTACGGGCACCGCAGCAGTGACGGGAGGCTTGGGGCCTCGACGAGCAGGCGTCGGCTGTCCGTCCGGGCCCACCTGATACCCCGCAAGCTCGAGTTTCGCGGATTCCCACGGGCCCACGAGAATCTCGCTCGCCACGGGCTCGCGCGCCAGGATTGACATACCGGCGGCGACCCCCGCGAGAACCTCGGCGGTCGATTCGGACTGCCGCCCGAGCCGCACGGGTACCCTCGCGTACTTCGAGCCTTGTTTCTCGTACACAAACCGCACCGGGCCGTCGCTGAACACGCACTGCACCGGCACCGCCAACGCGTCTTCCACGCGGTCCATGAGAATCTGCGAGTCGCACCGCATCGATGGCTTGAGCCCCTGAATCGACTTGTCCAGCGCGATCTTGACCGAGTATTCCTTCAGGTTCGGGTCGCGCCAGTTGTTGGCCTCCGCGAGCACGCCGATCGAATCGACCTGTCCCTGAAAGCTCTGCCCGCCCGCCGCATCAACCTTCACCGTCGAGCGCTGGCCCTTCTTGATCTTGTCTGCCAACCCCTCGGGCACGCGCACGGTCGCGACCATCTCGCTCGTGTCTGGCAGTAGAATGATCATCTCGTTGGGACGGATGTCGCGGCCGATCTGCATGGGCTGATCGCCGAAACTGAACCGCGACATGCTCGTCGCGTACACCACGAGCCCGTCGCCAGGCGCTTTGATCGTCGCGCTCTCGAGCTGCGATACGTGCTTCTTCAGTTGGCTCTCCTGGATCTGCGCCACCCGCCTCTTCGCCGAGAGGTCGGCGTCTTTCGACGAGAGCTGAATCCCGTTGTTGAGCCTGACTCGATCGAGGTCGGCACGCGCCTCCTCGACCTCGGATTCAAACTTCTTCTGCGATTTGCGATACTCGTAATTCTCGTACACATCGTTCTGGAGCTGGGCCGTGATCCACGCCGACTGTGCCTCGATATACGCCACCTGATCCTTGTCAAACTCGTCCTTGCTCATGAACCCGCGAGCGATGAGCCCGTAGCTCTGCGTCAGTTTCTCCGCGTTGCGATCGACCTCCAGCGCGCTCTTGCTCAGCGCGAGCTGATTGGCCTGTCGCTTGGTCTTCACGTCGCCCTCGAGCCATTGCAGCCGCTCCAACTCCGCGAGCTCGTGCTTGAGAGATGCCTGCCGCAGTTTCTGGTCGTTCTCGTTGACCTGGATGTCGTACGCGTGCTCGGCCGCCTTCCGCAGCGCCTGGGCGTTCTCAAGCTCCAGCGACGACACGTCAACCAGCTTCTGTATCTGGTCGGTATTCAGCTTCACCAGAAGATCGCCCGCCTTCACTCGCGTTCCCTCGGCCGCGATCTCCGTGATCGCCGCGACCGATTCCAGCTTGCTGCGAATCTCAATCTGGTTCTTGGCCTCAAGCTCGCCGTTGGACGTGGTGATGATGTCGAACCCGCTGCGGCCCACGGTCACCACATCCGACGACCGCCCGGCCTTTCCCGTCCCCCGCCCCGCCCCGCCTAATCCCCATACCACAACGCCGCCCACAACCAGCACCCCCACCCCGGCGACAACCAGGGGCTTCCAAGCCCAGAACGCCCGCCGTGCTTTTGTGGTGTCGTGCTTCAATGTGCCTCTCAAAGGGATGGGGAGTGTACAGAACACCCTCCCTCCTGGTTTCAACCCCGTGTTCCACCATATTCCGGCTCTAGGATCACCCGATGCTCCCCCGCTTGCTCCGTCTGCTTCCACCCCAGCACCCCCAAGGCCTGGCCCCGCGTCTGCTTCTTGTGGTCGCCGCGCCCGCCGAAGCCCTTGCGGTGAGCGAGGCGTTTGGCAAGCCGCCTCCCGCCAAAGATTGGCTGTTTACGCGGGTTGCTCCTCGTGTCGACCTCGTCCGAACGGGCGTCGGGAAGGCCAACGCCGCCGGTGCCGTCGCCTCAATTCTCGCCGCGAAAGAGCACGGGGTCGTGCTTAATCTGGGCATCGCCGGGTCGTACACCGATCCTGTGGGGATCCCCTTTCTCGCTCTGGGCTCGACCTTGGTGGCTTCGCGCCACCTCTTCGCGGACGAGGGTGTCGAAACGCCCGGGGGCTTTGTTTCTCTCGCATCCTTGGGCTTTGCCACGGGCCTGTCGGGCGACTCGGTTGATGCCGACCCCGCAGTGCTCGCTGCCCTCTCGCCTCTGGGCTGGCCGCAAGCTCCGATCGCAACCGTCTCGGCCTGCTCGGGCACCCGCGCCCGCGCCGACCAGATCGCCCGCTCGACCGGTGCCTGGGCCGAAGGCATGGAAGGAGCGGCCATCGCGCTCGCAGCCGCCCGATTCGGCGTCCGCTATGGCGAGGTCCGCATCGTCAGCAACACCACCGGCGACCGCGACCGCCAGGAGTGGAACCTCAAGCTCGCCCTCGCCCGACTCGCCGAAATCTGCACGAGCCCGCACGACCGGTAATCCGTACTTCGCTCTCGGACTGTGCGCACGCGCCGACTATCGCGATTATCGCGCTCTGGTTGCCCATTTCCGTTGCTCTGCGGCCGGTGTTCCTGAACGCGCCGCCCCCGATCGCCGATCCAATCTGCGGCGGATTCTCGGCTCTTTCCTCGGACGCCCTTGTCCCGGAGAGATCCGCGCCCGCCAGGAGCGTCGCGATCCATGGCCTTGGATGCATTCAAACGCCTGTCACAGGTTGGTTCCGGGCTCTTCAGCCAGGCCCAGACGCCCATTTCCATCGACTTTGGAGTCGGCTCGATGAAGCTGCTCCAGATCGTGGGCGATCAGCCGCCCACGCTCGTCGGGGCCGCCTGTCTTGACACGCCGCTGGATCTTCGCGCCGATCACGTCAAGCGGCTGGACTTCCAGCTTGAAGCGCTTCCCAAGCTCATGCGTCAAACCGGCTTCAAGAGCCGCCGGGTCGTCTGCTCGATTCCCGCCTCGCACACTGTCTGCAAGCATTTGCAACTTGTTCGCACCGAGGGTGTCCTGGTTGCCGATCAGATCGCCTCGGCAATCGCCACCCAGCTTGAGTGCGACACGAACGCGCTGGTCTTCCGGCACATCGAGATCGAATCGCCCGCCATCGGGAACCGCGTTGAGGCGATTGGAATGGCGACGCCCCGCGAGTGCATCCGCCGCCTTCTCTCGGGACTCAAGGACGTCAAGCTCGAGCCCGTGGGCATGCACAGCGAGTTCACGGCGGTCATTCGCGCCTTTGAGCCCGTCAGCCGCCGCGCCGACGACGACGCACGAACCACGATCTACCTCGACATCGGCGCCGGCACCACCAAGATCATGATCGGGCACGGCCCCAAGCTGGTCTTCGCCCGCATCGTCGAGATCGGCGCGAGGCACCTCGACGAGCTTGTGTCCGAGCAACTCTCGTGCGACCTGGCCGAAGCTCGTCGGCTACGGGCCGCGCTCGAAGACCCCTGTCCGGCCCGAAAGATTCCCGAGCCGGCCCAGTCGCAGGCCGCCGAACCAGCGCCGGAGCAGGATGGCTCACAAGCCACACCCGTTGCGATCGCAGAGCCGGCCGCTTTGCCACCCCAGGCGGACCTGACCGAGCCGCTCGAGCTCTTGATCGACGAGGTTCGGCTCTCGTTGCGTTATCACGACTCGCTCTTCCCCGGACGCCGCGCCGATCGCGTGATCTTTCTGGGCGGCGAAGCTCGCATCCGGTCCACATGCCATCACATCGCCAAGGCTCTCAAACTGAGCGCACAGATCGGCGACCCGCTCGCGCGGATCGCCCGCACCGGGTCGGAACCCTGTGTTGGAGTTGCCATCCGCGAGCCCCAGCCAGGCTGGACGGTCGCCGTAGGCCTGGCCCTTTCACCGACCGACCTCTGATTGGAACACGACATGACGACGGAGCTTCTGACATGAAAAACTTCTTCAAGGCCTCGGGCGGTGGCGGGAGCTTTCTCCCCGAGGACTACGTCGCAAAGAAGGCTGAGTTTCGCGCCAACGTCATCATCCTCTCGCTGTTCGGCATCGTGATGATCCTGGTCGTGATGGCCTTCTTTGTCACGACCCGCCGGTGGAAGGACATCCGCGCCGAGCAGCTCACCATCAGCGATCAGTACATGCAGGAGCGGGTGAAGATCGAGCAGCTCGACGCGCTCGACAAGGAGCGTCGCAAGATGCTGAACAAGGCAGAGGTGACCACCTCGCTCCTTGAAAAGATCCCGCGCTCGGTGCTCTTGTCGGAGCTTGTGACCAAGCTCCCGGGCAACGTCACGTTCGAGGAGGTGGAGCTGGTCAGCCGCCGCATCGATCCCGCGAAGGAAGCTGCCGCGCTCGCCGCCGCCGGCGCGGGCAACTCCAAGGTTCCGCCTCCACCCGCGGGCGGCAAGGTCAAGACCCTGGCCCCTTCCGCTCCGCTCAATCCCGTTGACGCGGTCAAGGCGGAGGCCAAGCCCCCGCGGTTTGAGAGCACGATCAAGATTAGCGGCATCTCCACGGTCTACAACGACATCACCGACTACGCCGCCACGCTGCAGGCCTGCCCGCTGCTGGAGAAGGTCGAGCTCGTGTACATCAAGGAAGCGAAGGTCAAGGACCGCGACTTCCACAAGTTTGAGATCACGGCACAGCTCCGAACCACCGCCGACGCCCGCGCCATCACAAGGCCCGATCGCCTTGTCGAGTTCACCAAGCCCGTGCCCAGGAACCAAACCCCGGCGATGGGGCCGCCTCAGGGACGAACCGCAGAAGTCGTAGAGAAGGAAACCAGCGCCGCACGCTGAACAGGAGACCACACGATGCGAACCGGCCTGCGCGAGTTTCTGCTGCTTGTGGTGCTCCTTGGAGTGCCGGTGGCCAGTTTCTTTCTTGTCTTCCGCCCGCAGAACGCCGAGATCAAAGCCGCCAAGGCCGAGATCGAGATCAAGCGGGCAGTACTGGTCAAGCTCCGCGAGGAGACCGCTCGCTCGGCCGATCTTGAGAAGTCCAACAAGGAGATTCTCGGGAGGATCCAGGCGATCGAGGCGCGACTTCCTTCCAAAAAAGAGGTTGAGAACGTCGTGCGTCAGGTCTCGGACCTGGCCGTCGCCTCGGGCCTGGAAGCCCCGTCGATGAAGTCTGCAAAGCCCATCAAGACCGCAACGTACATGGAGCAGCCGCTCGAGCTGTCGACCGAAGGCAGTTTCACCGGCTTCTACGAGTTTGTGTCCAAGCTCGAGCGGCTCGCGCGTATCACCAAGATGACCGACCTCAAGCTCAAACGCAAGATGGACGACGACAGCCGAATGGAGGCCACGTTCACCCTCAGCATCTATCACCAGGACGAACCCGGAGGGACACCATGAACAGCGACTCCGGCGACAAGCCTCAGGCAAAGGCGAAGAAAGAGGGTTCGGGTACCTCTGCGTTTCTATCCGACCTTCGCGGGACCGTCACGCAAACCGACACGCCCTCGCCCTCCAAGTCCTCCCGCATCCCTTCAACGCATCTCCTCACGGTCGCCCTCATGGCCTTCGGGGGTGCATCGCTCTATGGCATGCGGCTCTATAGCCGGTACACCGGGCTCTCGGTAAAGGGTGGCGAGGCCATCATCACGCCCGTGAGTGTCGACTCTGTGACCGACGCACAGACGCGCCGCATCATCGCCGATCTGGAAAGCCAGGGCGTTCCCGAGCAGTTGCCCCTGGACGGCTCCCATCGCAATCCATTCGCCATTGCAGCCGTCGGCGCTCTGTCTGTCGATGATTCCGACCGCCGCCTCACCGAAGAGCAAAGGCGGCTCGCAGAGGAACAGGCGCGGCTGGTGGCGGCCCGTGAGCAGGAGATCGCGGCCGCGATCGAATCCATCGAGGTCACCAGCGTCATGCTCGGAGCCCGCCCCATCGCCCGAATCAATGGCAAGATCTATCGCGTGGGCGACAAGGTGGTGAAGCTCTTCGCGGTTCTGGAAATCGGTGAACGCGGCGTAAAGCTCGGCTGCGACGGCCGCGAGTACGAACGCCTCATGAAATCAGAGCTCAATTCCGACGGCACCCGCCCCGACGAGCCCGAATCCGCCCCGGGTGTCCCCAATTTCCATCCCAAGAAGAAGTAAGCCCCTCGCGACCCGGAGATCGCCGTTGGCCAAGTACAACATCGACGACATCCTGAGTGATCTGGGCATGGGCGACGAGAGCCCGCGCCGTGGTGGCCCCGCGCCAAAGCGCCACCGCATCGATCAGGCCGAGTCGAGCTTCAGCCCGGTGCCCGCCGTTCCCGCCAATCAGCCCCCCGACCCGACGATTCATGCGTTCACGCCCGACTCGGCCTCGCCGGCGAATCCCGCGCAGACCGCGCCCGCAATCGTGGGCAACGCCCTCTCAGAGCTCTACCAGCCGGACCCTTCTCAGGACGAGTCGCCGCGGGATCTCGGTGATCTGCTGCTCACGCAGGGCGCCATCAACGCCGAACGCCTCGCATGCGCTCTGAAAGTCATCAAGCAATCGCCCGGTCTGCGTCTCGCGGACGTTCTCGTCGAGATGGGAACCGACGAGGCTGCGGTGCAGCTTGGAATTGCCACGATTGAGCGCGTGCCCTTCGAGCGCATCGATCTTGAGAAGGGTCTGGAGGGCGGTTTCGACGGCAAGCTCCTCCAACGGCTGACGCCAGAGTTCTGCAAACAGCACCTTGTCATACCGCTTCGGACCGAGGGGCAAAGGCCCGTTATTGGTGTCGTCCGCCACGAGAACGTGGCTCTGCTCGACGAGATCAAGGGCCGTCTGGGTGTCGCGGGGTGCAAGATCGTTCTGGTGACCGCCTTCGATGTGCGGGGTGCACTGGAGCTTGTGGGCGAGAAGGCCGAGGCCGACGTTGACATCAGCCAGCTCGTTTCTGACGAGGACGAGAACGACGTTCAGGTCGATAAGACCAAGAACGAGAACGTCGATCTCGACGATTCGTCGGCCTCGAGTCCGATCATCAAGATCGTCAACAAGATCATCCAACTCGCTGTCAAAGAAGGCGCGAGTGATATTCATATCGAACCGGGGGAGAAGTCGCTCAAGGTCCGCTACCGCATCGATGGCGAGCTCTATGAACTTCTCAACCCGCCCGCCAAGTTTGCCAACGCGATCACAAGCCGCCTCAAGATCATGGCCAATCTCGACATCTCCGAGCGGCGTCTCCCGCAGGACGGCCGCATCCGCTGCGTGATCGCGGGTCGCAAGCTCGATCTTCGAATGTCCACGCTCCCCTCTGCGGTCGGGGAGAAGACCGTCATGCGAATCCTCGACCAGCGCTCGATCAGTGTTGAGCTCGAGCACCTTGGGTTCGATCCCGACATCCTCCATATCTGGAAGAACCAGATTGACACGCCCCACGGCATCGTTCTGGTCACCGGGCCCACCGGCTCGGGTAAGACGACCACGCTCTACGCGTCGATGCGTCAGCTCGACAAGAACTCGATGAACATCTCGACCGTCGAGGATCCAATCGAGTACGCGCTCGAAGGCATCACCCAGACTCAGACCCACGAACGCATCAAGATGACCTTCGCGGTCGCTCTCAAAGCCCTGCTCCGTCAGGATCCAGACGTCATCATGATCGGCGAAATCCGCGATCACGAGACCGCTCACATCGCCATCCAGGCGGCCCTCACGGGCCACCTGGTTCTCAGCACGCTCCATACCAACGACGCGCCCAGCAGCGTGACGCGGCTCGTCAACATGGGCATGGAGCCTTTCCTTGTGGGCGCGGCACTCAACGGCGTGCTCGCCCAGCGTCTGATCCGCCGCCTGTGCGTCAATTGCAAGACCGAGGGAGCCCCGGGCGAGGAGATGCGCGAGTTCCTCGATCACCAGGGACTGCCGACCGACAAACTGTGGATTTCCAAAGGGTGCGAAAAGTGCCGCCAGACCGGATTCTCCGGGCGGGTGGGCCTCTACGAGCTTCTTGTCGTGGACGACCAGCTTCGCGACGTGGTCGCGCGAAACCCCAACGTCTCGGAGTTTCGTCGCCTGTGCATCGAGCGCGGAATGGTCTCGCTCCGTGCCGATGGCATGCGCAAGGTGTCCAAGGGCCTCACAACCGTTCAGGAAGTTCTCAGGGTCACCGAAGCGGCCCACTGATCGTGGGGCAATCCTGTTGGAAACCACCTGTTCCGGAGACTTGAGGAAAATTCTCTGCTATTTTGCACTTTGTGCGCCGGGAACGACGAGGAAACCGCTATCTTGGACTGGCTGCAGAAGTTGATGTTCTGCAGCCGCGAGAGATTGAGTCAAACTAGAGAGATCAAAATCATGAGTCGGTACCCGCATTTCCGGTGTGGGGTATTAGGGATGTGTTTGTCCCGCCTGCTGTTTGTTGGACTTTCTTCCTTTGGTGGGTCTGCGCACGCGCAGCCCGATTATGACCACAACTGTGTGACGGACCTCCAGGACTGTCTGAAGTTCATGGACGACTATTCGGCGAGTCGCGCCGGGGCTGATCTCAATCTTGACGGGGTTGTCAACGCCGCAGACTTTGACGCGTTCTCGGATACCAAAGCCAAGCCGACGTTCACGTACTACTGGATGGTTTCATCGGTGTGGGAACCGGGCCGCACGATGGACACGGTGACCAATCTGGGCTCCGCGCCCATCTCGCGCAACGCGGTGATCATTTACGAGCAGGACTTTCCGAAGATCCCAATCGTCATTGGCCCCAACGGGATTCATGGCGAGGCGGGGATCCAACTGATCCTGCGAGGCCTCAACGGCTCCTACGCCGCGTGGCAGACCAACTTGGCAACGTGGATGGCTGAGCACACGGCGAGCGTTCCCACTGTCATTGCCTCGCGTGTCCCCGTCGGATTCAACGGCATTCTGTGCCTTGATCTCGAGATTGTGCTGCCGCTGCGTGAACTGGTGGAGGCGCTTGTTGGAATCGGTCCGCAGCTCACCAATTGGGACATCGCCGTCGCCACGATCAACACGCCGGTCTTTGACCCTGCCTTCAAACTTCTTGCGGGCTGGACGGCACCCGCTGATGCTCTGGGCTGGGGTGATCTCACGGCCGCCCAGCGAAACGACCTGTCGGCCAAAGCGTACCGCGCGGTCGCTCTGGACTTCTACATCCGCACGATCCGGGGGGCACATCTGACCCGGCCTCTGGCCAAGATCGGCTTCTATGGGATGCCCTATGGCTGGTGGCCTGTCTATGACAACTCCCGCCGAGCGTTCAGCGATCTGCTGCAGCCCATCTGGGCTGAGTGCGACGTGTTGATGCCCTCGCTCTATCAGCTTTACTGGACGACCACCACGCCGCTGGCCGGACCCTGCCCGGACGCGGTCAACACGCCTGCGGCCAACGCCGCTTTCTTTCCTTCGGTCATCGACGAAGCCCATAGAATCAAGACTGTCACGAACAGGCCAGGCCAGCTCATTCTTCCCTTTGTCTGGTGGCACTACAAGTCTCAGGCTGGTCAATGCAGCCCCGACATACAACCCACGCTTCTGGTTAACGACACCAATCTCGGGCAGATGCTCACGCTTCCGTGGTGGTATGGCGCAGACGGGCTTGTGATCTGGGGTGCGTATGCCCGCCTGGGCCCCCAAAACCCACTGAACTGGCTCGACGACTCGACAACCATCGGTGCCGACTTTCGCGCCCGCTGGGGCCCGATCATCTCCAATATCTCCTGTCCACACTGAATCAATCGGGACCGGCCTGGGGACACGCCCGCCAACGACTCGTAGACTCTTCTCCCGCTTGAGAGGAGTCTTTTCATGTCGCAACAACGCCTAATCCCTGAGCAGGACATCTCGTCCGCCCTGATCGAAACCCGCCGATTTGCTCCTGTTCCTGCTGCCGACCTGGGATTTTCATCCTGGCACGTCGCGGGCGAGGCGGCGTACCTGGAGCTTCACCGCCGTTCGATCGCCGACCCGGAGGGCTTCTGGGCGGCGGAGGCGACACACCTCACGTGGTTCGCCCCATGGCGGCGCGTGCTGGATTGGCAGGCACCCGACGCGGAGTGGTTTGTGGGCGGACAGATCAACGCCTGCTACAACTGCGTCGATCGCCATGTGCAGGACGGCTATGGCGAGGAAACCGCCATTATCTGGGAGGGTGAGCCCGTTGACCCGCGCACAAGCCATCCGACGGCGGAATCCGCGTATGCCAAAGAGCCCGAAGTCCGGGGCCTCTCCTATCGGGAGCTGCAATCACAGGTGAGCAGGTTCGCCAACGCGCTCAAGTCGCTGGGTGTGAAGCGTGGCGACGTTGTGACAATCTACATGCCCATGGTGCCTGAGCTCACTGTCGCCATGCTCGCGTGTGCGCGCATCGGTGCACCTCACAGTGTTATTTTCGGCGGCTTTGCTCCAACCGCCATCTCCGAGCGTGCCGTTGACGCCGACAGCAAGATCATTATCACCTCCGACGGCGGATACCGCCGCGGCGACATTGTCCCCTTGCAGAAGAACGTGGATGAGGCGGTTGTGCTCCTGGCGAATCAGGGGCACATCATTGACCACGTCGTGGTGCTCAGACACACGGGCCACGAGCCCCCCAGCCAGCGATTCACGTCGGGCCAGCCGCGTCGCGGCAAGGGCAAGGGCACACGTTTCCACTGGTGGCACGAACTCGTCGCAACAGTTTCAGACGCCTGCCCCTGTGAATCCATGGCGAGTGAGGCGCCGCTCTTTCTCTTGTACACAAGCGGTTCGACCGGGAAGCCCAAGGGAATCCTTCATACTACGGCCGGCTATCTCGCGTTCGTGCAGATGACCGCGCGGCTCACCTTCAACTTGCAGCCCGCTTCCGGTCAGATCTTCTGGTGTACCGCCGATGTCGGCTGGATCACGGGGCACAGCTACGTGATGTACGGCCTCCTGATGAACCGCGTCCCGACGCTGATGTACGAGGGTGCTCCGAATTATCCCGCCAACGACCGTTTCTGGGACATCATCGAGCGACACAAGGTCACCCACTTCTACACCGCCCCCACCGCCATCCGCACCTTCATGAAATGGGGGCCCGAGTGGCCTGCCAAGCACGATCTTTCGAGCCTCAAGCTCCTGGGCTCAGTCGGCGAGCCCATCAACCCCCAGGCGTGGATCTGGTATCACGAGACCATCGGCGGATCACGCTGCCCCATTGTCGATACCTACTGGCAGACCGAAACCGCGGGACACGTTTGCACGCCGCTGCCCGGGGCAATCACCACCAAGCCGGGCAGTTGCACGGTGCCCATGCTGGGAATCGACGCGGCGGTCGTGAACGAGGCGGGCCAGGAAGTTCCGCCCAACAAGGGTGGACTGTTTGTCATTCGTAAACCATGGCCTGGGATGCTCCGCGGCGTGCACGGCAACCGCGAGCGATTCATCAGCAATTACTGGGGACGGGTCAAGGATCCAGAGACCGGCGTGCCTTTCTATTTTTCCGCCGACGGGGCAAGACGCGACGAGGATGGTTATTTCTGGATTCAGGGCCGCATCGACGACGTGATCAAGGTCAGCGGACATCTGCTGGGCACCATGGAAGTCGAGAGTGCGCTGGTAAGCCATCCGTATGTGGCCGAGGCGGCGGTCGTCGGGGCTCCGCACGAGATCAAGGGCTCGGCGATCCACGCGTTCGTGACACTCAAGGGCAAGTGGGCGGTCGATCATCCAGGCCAGCAGCCCGGTCAGTCGCTCAAGGACGAACTGACGCGCCACGTCGCCAAGGAGGTTGGGTCGCTCGCAAAGCCCGATGTGATTCGGTTCACCGAGTCGCTCCCCAAGACCCGCAGCGGCAAGATCATGCGGCGATTGCTCCGCGACATTGCTGCGGGTGTCGAGAAAATCACACAGGACACCACAACGCTCGAAGATTTCAGCGTGGTTGCCAAGTTGCGCGCTGAGGAAGAGTGACCATGCCTAGCACAAGATTCGGCATGACGTTCGGCGCACTGGCTGCACTTGTGTGGCTCGGATCGTGCGCGCCGCCAGTCGTTACGGCAGGCCTGAGCGTCGCCGAGGCGGGTAGCGCTGTTTTTTTCGAGGGCAACCTTCAAGGCGCGATCAAAAACAGCCTTTTGTCCGTCTTTGCCGCCACCAACCTGGCGCTTGCCGATCTCGCGTACGAGCCCACTGTCAGCAACCTCAAGGAACGTTCGGCGGAGATCACCGCGCGAGAGAGCAACGATGGCCGACTTGTTGTCGTGACGCTCAAGGAATCCACGCCCAGGGTCACACTCATTCAAGTCCGCGTCGGACTGTTTGGTGACCAGCAGATCAGCCGTCTGGTGATGTCCGAGATTGTCGACGTACTTGAACCAGATGCAAAGACCCACCCGACTCTTCGCGTGAAGTGCTTGGCGGCTCACCACCCGCCCAGCAGTCATGTCATCAGGTTGTACTTGATGATGCACCACAGGGCCCGGAAGCCGTCTTCCCACGTGATCTTCTTTCCCTCGGCGTAGGTTCGGCCCGCGTAGCTTACCGCCACCTCGTATACGCGAAGCCGCCGCAGCTTGATCGCGGTCGCTGTGGGCGACGCGGCGGTCTGTGCCTCGGCTTTCATGGCTGTTCCAATTCCAGCACCCGGCACCACGATCTCGGGCAATTGCATTCCCGCGAGCTTTGAGATGATCTCGGGCTCAACGCCGAAACGGTCCTCCTGAATCGTGAGTCTCTCCGCCACTGGCCTGGTGAAGGCCTTGAGGCAGCACTCGATGTCGCTCAGGTTCAGGTTGGTCAGCATGTTGCTGAACGCGGTGATAAACCGGTTGGCCACCGAGTGCCAGTAGTACAGCACGCGGTGTGCCGACCCCAGAAACCGCGAGCCGATCACCGCGTCGGCCCGACCATCGAGCAAGGGGCTCAGCATCGCGGTGTGATCCGCAGGATCGTACTCGAGATCGGCGTCGTGCACAATGAACAGGTCGGCCCCGTCAAGGACCGCAGCCCCGAGGGCCGTTCGCAGGGCCGCGCCCTTGCCGCGATTTCGGTCGTGCCGGATGCACACGACGTCGGGCCTCTCCTTCAGGGCCTCCATCGCCGAGCCTGTCAGGTCTGTCGAGCCGTCGTCAACCAGGTAGAGCCGTCGTGTCAGCTCCCCGCCGTCGGGCAGCGTTGGTGGCGGGCACGCGTCAAACCGAGCGACAGCCCGCTCGATGAGCCGCTCTTCGTTGTAGACGGGGATGAGGACAGCGAGCACCACGGGCAAGGGTATTCGGATTCCCTTGCCCGCGGTTTCACTTGGGTCCAGGCGCCGGGGCTGCGGGTGCTGGCGGCAGGATCGGTTGCCCGCTGTCGGTGCCAACCACTGTCATCTGCTTGTCGTACTCGAGCTTGAAGGCGTACTCGACGACGGCGGCCTTGGACCCGATTGCCTGGGGCGGCACGTCAAGTTCCCACTTCACCAGGCCGTTCTTCTTGTTCTTGGCCTCGCGGCTCGTGTCCTCATTCTCGTTCTGCGACATGGGAACGGGCTGGGGTGTTGCCGAGACCATCGTCAGCTTGATCTCGTTCTCGCGCACCTTGGGCAGGCGCTCGCTGAGCCGCACCTTTGCGGGCGTCGTGGCGAAGTTCTCAACTGTGAGCCGATACGTCAGTGTCACCACGCGATTGCCACCCGAGATGACCTCGGTCTTGTCCACCAGCTCGCGGCCGGCCCGCAGGCTGCTGTCGATCCCGAAACCCAGCGAGAACTGCTCGCCCGCCGCGACCGTCGGGAGCGCGCCGTTGCCCATGAACGATCCGCCGCTGTACGCGGTGAGGGGCCCGGCGAGCAACACCATGCCTCCGACGTTGGTCAGGTGTGCCTCGTCGTACACAAACTGTGTGAGCGAGGGCGTCGCAACCTTCACAAACTCGGCCTTCATGGGCATGCTGGCGATCTGAATGAGCTGACGATCCATGCGGCTCGGCACGCTCGTTCTGCCGCTGAGGGTGTATGTCACGCTCAGCCCTTCTTCGGAGTTGGGCCAAGCCGAGCCTCCGCGTCCGCTGCCCTTGCTACCCGATGGCTTGACGTCCTTCTCCGAGGCGAGCACGTCGAGAATCAGGGACTGGCTCGCAATCTCGTTGAGATTCTTGTCGTTCATGGCCAGACCCGCCCAATTGTCGTCGCCCCGAGGGGCGCTGCCTCCCCCACCGCCCGCCGTCTGCTGAATCAACTCAAGCCGGCCGCTTGCGTCACTTTGTGCGGCGGCCTGATTTTGCGAGTTCGACAGGCTGCGATTTCGCTCCGTGTCCCGCTGCTTGTCTGCCAGCTCCTTCTTCGCATCCGCATACGCGTATCGCACCGCCGAAGGTGCCGGGGCCGCGAGGGCGACGGACATTGGAGTCAAAGTCGGGGCTTTGGCGATCAGTGCGGGGGTCGCGGTCGAGAGTTCAAGCTGCACGCCCTCCCAATCCTCGCCACTCACTTGCTCAACGCTCGCAAAATATTCAAGGGTCACCTGACCTGCCTTGGCGTCACCCCTGACGTTGTAGCTGGGCGACCAGGTTGCCGCATCCACGAGGTATCGCACCCGCATCGTCGAGGGCCCGTCGCCGTCCTTGTTCAGAAAGACCACGGCCTCGTTCACCGTTCGGCTAGAACCGGCCGTCAGGGCCGTGCGCTCGCGGCGCTTGAGCTCAATCTGTGACTGAATGCCCCTGGTCTCTTTGGCCAATTCCAATCGCCTGAGCGAGATTGTGTCCCGCTGCTTGCCCGAAAAATCGCTCAGCTTGATCAGCGTCTCGGCGTTGAGCACGCCCTTGGACATCTCGGTCTGGGCCGTGGGCACGACGAACATTTCCATCTTGTCCAAATACGCCTTCTGCTCGTCGAGCCGCATCACCGACGCCTGATTGCTCGCCAGGGAATCCTGAAGCGTCTGCAAATCCGCGTCGAGCCTTCGCACGCTCTCGTTCACATCCTGAGACACGGGTCGCGTACGAAACTGAACGCTCCGAACCACCACCCCGCCTCCGCCCAAACTTCCCTCGGCGTACAGGCTCCCCGGCAAGACCCGCGAGGGCAAGTCCGTCACCACGATCTCGCGGAGCCCGGCCTTTCCGGCAAGCTCGACCGTCCGGGCTACCAGCGCCTGCCCGCGATAGACAGTGACCGCCTCAATCTTTCCCTTGGTCTCCACAGACTGACCAAGGACGATCGACGCGAAGAAGACTGGAACAGCGTGAAATGCGAACTTCATCCGAACCTCCTGGCTTTGGATTCACTGGGCGTGGTCAGACACGGTTTATATCCGCAGTTCATGCGGCACACTGGCCCGGGGGTTCACGGGTCAGCGAAAATCCGGCTCTCGCCCCGCCTATCCTCCCGTTGTTCGCACTTCCCGCGGGCTGTATCGCCCGTTGACGGAGGATTCGTTGATGCTTCCAAAGCCCCCGCCTCGCGAGGGATCGCTTGGTTTCCTGTACTTCCCGCCCTATCGCGTGCAGGGCCTCTCCGTCGCTGGAGAGGTCACGAGTGTTCAGATTCCCGAACTCGATCTCTGCTTTGACATGGGCCAGTGCCCGCGGGCACACCTGGCGTCAAAGTTCTGTGCCATCAGCCACGGGCACATGGACCACGTCGGCGGGCTCGCGTACTACTGCTCCCAGCGTCGCTTTCAGGGCATGGGTGATGCCACGCTGATCTGCGACGAGCGGATCGCCCCGGCGGTTCAGAGAATGATGGCGGGCTTTGTCGATCTTGAACGCCAGAAAACCCCCTACAACCTCGTGACGCTCGAGGCCGAGCAGACCGTCGAGATCAAGAACAATTTTCACCTTCGTGGCTTTCACACCGAGCACACCGCCCCCTCTATGGGCTACGTCGTCATCGAGAAGCGCAGCAAGCTCAAGCCCGAGTTTGTCGACATGCCGCAGGAAAAGCTTCGCGAGCTCAAGGACCGCGGGATCGAGATCACCCGCATCCTCGAGATACCACACATCGCGTATCTGGGCGACACGCAGCCCGGGCCGCACCTGATTCGTGAGGATGTCCGCAAAGCGACGATCGTGATCAGCGAGTGCACGTTCTTTGAGCCCGAACACAAGGATCGCGCCAAGATCGGGATGCACCTCCACGCCGACGATGTCGCCGAGTGGCTCCGGTTTCTTGAGTGTCAGGCCCTTGTTCTCATCCACGTCTCGCGTCGCACGGATCTGGGCTTTGCCCGCAAGCGACTGGCCGAAGTTCTCGCAAAGGACAATGCGGTCGCCGACAAACTTTCCCGGGTCCACTTTCTCATGGACTTTCGCACCGGCAAGGTCCGATACGAGGATCAGCTCCACGCGGCCGAGGCGGCCCTTCCCGCCGCATCGCGTCCGCGTCCTGTGCCGCAAGCCCCAAACGCGTCCTGAGAAAAATCTCAACGACAATCGGGGGCTTTACCGGTTGACATGGAGCGTCATTCACAGTACGTTTGATCCGCGTCCGGCCGCGACGATGAGACCGGGCAAATGGAACCGTTTCGGAGGGTGTGTCGCACGCCGTCCAATGCGGGGCACTGTTCGAGTTTGTGAGGCGATACGTGGTCTCCCGCGATGGTGGTCGCGGAGTGTCGCTGGTGGTGGTCAGAAGAAGGTACCAATGAACTCTCTCGCTTGTCAATTTTGTGCCGTTCCTGCCGGTCCGCCCGGAGCAGAATCTCGCTTCAATCCTCCTCTCTCAATCGTTTTACGACCTTCGCTCTTTCTGCGCGTTCACGCGGGCAACCCATGACCGACCCCGATCGTCAGATTTGGGACGGCATGCTCGGACACCTGCGCCGTTACGCAGCCGGGCTTTGCCGTCAATGGTTCGAGGAGCTCGCGCCCGTCTCGGTCGACGGCGGGGCCCTGCTGCTCCGTGCCCACTCCAACGTTCACCGAGATTATCTCCGCAATTCGTGCTCTGAACCCTTCAACGACGCCGCCCGCACGGTTTCGGGTCGGCTTCTAGCCGTCCGCTTTCTGGGGCCCGACGACCCCGTGCCCGTACCACAGCGCGTGCCAACACGCGTTCGATCGATCGTTGAACACAAGCCCGCGCCGACGGATGACGCCGAGGCTGCTCGCCCAATCTCTGTCAACGAACCCCGTCATCCCCAGCCAACCCGAACCACGTTCTCTGGTCATTTTGCGAGCCCCCATGAGTCCATGGGTGGCGGACGCACGCATATGGACCCTCACGAGGCCACGATTGTGCGCCGCGAAGAGACACTGATCATCAACCCCGACTATTCATTTGACAACTTCGTGGTGGGCTCTGGCAATCGTCTCGCCAACGCCGGCGCCGTCGCCGTCGCCGGAAACCCCGGCCGATCATACAACCCCTTCTTCATTCACGGCGGGGTCGGGCTGGGCAAAACCCACCTTCTCCAGGCAATCTGCATCCAACTCAAAGAGCAGAACCCGCATGCGGTGATCTGCTACCTCTCGTGCGAGGGATTTCTCACACACTTTATCGAGGCTGTGGGTTCCAACGAGATGGAACAGTTCCGACACCGCTTTCGTGAGGTCGATTGTCTCATTGTGGACGACATCCACTTTCTCGCCAAGGCCGACCGCACACAGGAAGAGTTCTTTCACACATTTAACAGCCTCTATTCCGCGAGCAAGCAGATCGTTCTCTCGTCCGACGAGGCTCCAGAGGAAATTCCCAACCTCGAAGAGCGCCTGGTGAGCCGGTTCAAGTGGGGCCTTGTGGCAAAGGTTGAGGCTCCCGACTTTGAGACCCGTGTCGCCATTCTGAAGAACAAGGCCCGTCTCCGCGGGCTCCCGTTGCCCGATGAGGTTGCCGCGTTCATCGCCACGCGCATCCACAAAAACATCCGTGAGCTCGAGGGGGCGATCGGCAAACTCCAGCTCCTGGTCGCCGTGGACAACAGGCCCATCGACATGGAGATGGCGGTTCAGGTCGTGGGCGAACTTCCCCAAAGACCAACCGCCGAGCCCACGATTCAGTCAATCATCACGATCGTCACCGACTTTTACCGCGTTCGTCTCGTTGATCTTCAATCCGAGCGTCGCCAACGCTCTGTCGCCCAGCCGCGGCAGGTCTGCATGTTCCTGATTCGTCATCTGACGCGACACTCATTGGAAGAGGTTGGCGGCTATTTTGGCAATCGCGATCACACGACCGTGATGCACGCCCTCCGCATGGTTGAGAGCCGCCGCCTTCAAGAGCCCGACTTTGACATCGTGATTCGTTCGCTCGAAGACCGCATTCGCGACGCCGCCCTCTGATCTTTGCCGCCCCATGCGTGATGTATTGTCCGATCGCTGTTCTGTGGAGAAGCTGTGGATGAACCGTCCGCAGCCGTCAGAAGAGCCTCACCACGAAGGCATTTACGCCTGATTTATCCTAGTATCCGAGGCATCAAAAGGTCCAAAGGCACCAATTTCCGACAGCAAACCGACAGGATCGCTGTGGCTTGGTTGACACCTAAGCCCCGTGATAGCAACGTGATGCAGCACCGTACAAATATTTTTCCCAATCCGTCAGCGCTTACTCCTATGACGATGAAAGATTGATATCTCTTCATAGAAGTAGAATGATCATCAACTGCTGCCACATATCGCACTGTTTCGCGCCCCCCCGAATGTGGGAATGTGCACAACTTGTGGGTAAATTGCGTTCAACTTCATCACGGCTGGCATCGCCGACAAAACACGGTCGTCCGCTGTGCGATGATTGTTTGCGACAGCTCGCGGGTGCAATTGACGCACGGCTTTCCTGCGCGGCCGTACACCTTGTGGGTGTGCTGAGCGACGCCAGCAGACCCGATCGCGTTCACGTAGTCGCGCAGCGTTGAGCCACCATGCTCGATCGCCGCAGTGAGTGTTCTGAAAATTGCGGTGGCTAACCGGTGCGATTCGGTGTTTGTGAGAGTGCTCAGACGAGTTGGCCGAATGCCCGCGGCAAAGAGCGATTCATCGGCATAAATGTTGCCGATTCCCGCAACAATCTGCTGGTCAAGAAGAATTGCTTTAATTGCGCGGGCCGACTCACGCGATGCTTTGAGAATCACCGGTGCAATGATCTCAAGAGCGTCTGGTCCGAGACGGCTCCACAGCTTGTCGCGGACCACGGTCATTGTGGGTGCCGACCACAGGACGCCGAATCGACGCGGATCGCGGAAGCTGAGCGTTGAGCCGTCGTCAAACGTCCATTGTGCGTGTGTGTGCGTTCGCGACACCGGTGTCTCGTCGAGCAGAAGCTGCCCCGACATTCCCAGGTGAGTCACAAGGGTTTCGCCGCGGCGGGTTTCGATTGCGAGTTGTTTGCCGTGCCGGTGTAGAGCGATCACCGTGCTCTTTGGCGGCAGCCCAACCCAGGTGCTCTGATTCTCGCGGTCTTCAGCCCATGTTGCGATGTCTCGCCGCAAGAGGGAGGCCTGAACGACACGCCGGCCCACGATCCGTGTCAGGGATCGCCTCACGCACTCAACCTCGGGCAGCTCGGGCATCGGTCAACCCTTTCGAGTTCGCAACGATCTAAAGAACACGCGAAGCTCGTCGCAGCACTCGGCCGCGAGCACGCCCACGACGATTTCTGCACGATGGTTGAGCCTCGGGTCGTCCGCAATCCGCATCAGCGATCGCACAGCTCCCGCCTTTGGGTCGGCGGCGCCGTAAATCAGCCGATCAATTCGGCTGTTGACGATCATTCCGGCGCACATGGCACATGGCTCGAGCGTCACCGCGACCGAACAACCGGTGAGCCGCCAGGTTTTCAGCACCCGGGCAGCCTCGCGCATGGCAATAAACTCCGCGTGGGCCGACGGATCCAGATCGCTCTCACGGCGGTTGAATCCGCACGCCACCACTTCGCCCGTCGCGGTCTTGTAGACCACCGCCCCCACGGGTACCTCCAGGCGTTGGCCCGCCTCTCGGGCGAGCCCGAGTGCTCGCCGCATCATCTCAACGTCGCGTGGGGTCTTGGCTCCCGCCTCGTCTTTAGCGAGCGACACACACAATTGACGCCTCCTCGCCCACAGCCACACGGCACGCCGGCTCACGCCGTCACCTCGTCGTCGGTATTTGGTTCCTTTCCCCGCGTTCGCTTGGGAAAGACCCGCAAGAGCAGAACACCAACCTCAAACAAGGCGTAGAGCGGAATTGCGAGCAGAAAGATTGAGATTGGATCGGGCGGCGTGATCGCTGCGGAAACCACAACCACAATGAAGAGCACGTATCGCCGATACTTCTTGAGCTTTGGAATGTCAACGAGGCCCACCCAGCCCAGGAGCAGCACGATTACAGGCGCTTGAAAAGCGGCGGCAAATGCGAGAGCGAGCCCCACGAGTTGATCGACGTATTCCCGCACCCGGGGCAACTGCGTGACCCCCGCCGCCTTGATCAGTGGAACGCCGTAGACCACGGGCTTTGCGTCCTCGCCCGGCACGCACATGCGAAGCTGGCGCAGCTCACTGTTGAACCATATCTGGCCGACCGTCGGCTCGATGGGGTCCATTGCAAGAACGGGAAACGTCGGCAGCACGATTGATTCTGGAACAGGGCCCTGCGGCGGCACTGTCGTGCCAATGTTGGTTGTAAAGTTGACGAAGAAGCTCAGTAGAATCGGCAGAATCACGAAGTACATGAACGAGATGCCCATCACCGTCAGCAGGAGGCTCATGGGCAGCAGAATGTGGGCGAATCGCTTCTCGGCGTCGAAGAGGCCCGGCGCGATGAACCGCCAAGCCTGATAGAGAATCCACGGAAACCCGAAGACGACGGTGATGAGCACCGCGAGCAGGATGTAGGTGCCGAAGGTTTCAAAGATTCCCGTTGCCTGCAGATTGGGCGCGAGTCCGGCGTGCTTGAGTGCCTGCTGCATCGGGTGGATGAGAAGGCCCAGGAGCCGCTGGGCAAACACCAGTGCCAGGATGAAAATCGGAGCGAGCCCGAGCAGGGCGTATATGAGACGCCGCCGCAGCTCGTTGAGATGCTCACCGAGCGACATCACCGCAAGCCCCTTGCTGGACTGTCCGGCTTGCTTTCGGGTGAGGAGGTTGGTGACCGCGTGGGCCGTTTCTTCGACCATGGAGAGGAGGGTAGGAAGGGGCCGATGATGATCCTGACGGATTCTTTTCCTTCGCGCATCGGTATGAGTGACGGAGAACACGTGTCGAATCAGGCTGGAGAATCCCACGCTTCCCTTCGGCCTGGGTCCGGGCTTGCGCCTGGATTCGGGTCAACTTCATTTGACGGTGGCGGCGGTGCTTCGGGCCTCGATCTGAATCAGGTCTGGGAAGGAAATCGCCGATGGGTAGCCGCGATCATACTGGCGTACAAACCCCGCTGGGCGGATCTGGAAGATCTGCTTCAGGACGTAGCGGCGAGCCTCATAGCTCACGCCGCCGAATTGCGGGATACGGCCGCCGTCAAGCCCTGGCTGCGCTCGGTTGCGATCAACGCCGCACGGTTGGCGGGTCGAAAGGGCAAGCTTCGCCTGCACCAATCGCTCGACGAGCCCGCGATGGGTGAGCTTGGTGGGGCGGACGTGGTGGATCGAAATGCGACCGCACCCGGTTGCCGCGACGACTCAGAAAGGGTTATCGAGTTGGCCTTACAACTTCCTGAATCCTACCGGGAGTCACTGCTCCTCAAGGCCGTTCACGGACTGAGCTATCGGCAGATCAGCCAGATTCTCGGACTTCCCGAGACCACGATCGAGACGCGTATTGCTCGCGGGCGTCGGATGCTCCGGGAGATGGTGGTTCATGGCGGCAAGAGCCCAGCCACGGCACCAGCAGACTGATCAGTGGCAATTTGCCAAAAATACAGGACGGGAGTGTGCCTCCCGCGCATCTATGGTGCGGGGTAGACAGGATTTGGAAACGACCCGGGAGTCAGTTGAAATGTCGAATCACAACTCAAACGACGGGGACACAAATGAAATCAGCAAGGTGCCGGAAGGGCGGCTCACCAAAGTGAACGGGGACGAGTGTTCCGACCGCGATCTGATGATTTCGCGCGTGGTCGATGGTCGAGCCGGTTCCCGTGAGTGGTTCGCGATCGAGTCGCTGGCTGCTGCCGACGCTTCCATCTGGCGTGAGCTTGCTATGTCCCAGCGGGATCAGCGAGCCCTTGAGATTCTCGTCTCCTCCGCCGGTGCGGTTGCCGAGTCCGCGGGCCTTCCCTCCTCGTTTGAGCACGAACCGGTGCGGGTCGAGTTTTCGCGTCGGCGCACCGGCTCGTGGACGGGCTGGGCCGCAGCGGCCGCCATCCTCCTGGCGTATGTCGCTGGCGTCCCGCTCAACGGGCCCAGGCTCAATGTGCCCGGCGTGGGCATGGGCAAGAACAACGAAGCCGGGCTTCTTCCCGCAATTCCAACCGCCGACGAGGCGCTCGCCACATACCTTGCCACCGGCAAGAAAGAGGGGAGCGTTCTGGGCGAGATTCCCGATAAACTGCTCGTCAAGGCGACGCCAGGAATGAATGGTCGCTTTCAAGTCATCTACATCCGTCAGATCGTCGAGGTTCATCAGGTGGACAACCTGTTGCACTTTCCTTCCTCGCGCGACGAGCAGGGCAACATCATCTCCAAGCCGGTTCCAGTGATCCTCCGCACCAGTCAGGCGTATTGAGTCTTTCGTCAGAGGCCGACTTTCCGGACGAGCTTCTACCCGTCTCTTCACTATAAAAAGGACAACGCACATGAAGAGTTTTCCCGCCATTCTTGTCGCTCTCTCCGGGCTTCTGGCCTCCGCCGCGAGCGCACAACCACAGCAGCGTGAGTATGTCGTCGAGATTCAGAACGATGACAGGGGACCGCGCGAGAGCTTTGATGGCCCGCGATCGGGTACGCGAGATAATCAGAGCGGGCGCCGAGAGGTGCGTGTTCGCGTTCAACGCGGGGGCGAGGCGCATGGCCAGCAAGACTTCGTACCCCAAGGCGGCTGGCAGCGCGGTGGCCCACAGGGTGGCAACCGGGGTGGCAATCAGAACGGCCCGCAAGGTGAGCCCCGAGGCGGACGCGGCGGCGGACAGCGGCAGGGGCTGCGCAACGGCGAAAGCAATCAAGGGTTTCAGGGTGGCGGGTTTGGTGGCGACGGAGGGGGCGGCCCCCGAGGCATGAGCCGACAGGAGTTTGGCCCCGGCGGCGGATTTGAGCAGGGAGGACCGCAGGGCGGTCCTCAGCATGGCCCGCAAGCGGACTTTCAAGGTCGGTTTGGCGGCGGCGGCTTTCATGGCGGGTCACAGCAACAGGATCTGCAGAATGGATTACAGCGCGGACCCCGCAGCAAACAATTTCGTCAACAGGGACCGGGCGGCCAGCAACGCTTTCAAACACAGGACTTCCAAGGGCAGGACTTCCAAGGACAGGGCTTCCAAGGACAGGGCTTCCAAGGGCAGGACTTCCAAGGGCAGGGCGGCCCGCAGTTTGATCAACATTTCAACCAAGGGCCCGACGGTGGACTCCAGCATGGTCCGCAAGGCGGGTTACAAGGTGGACCCCAAGGTGGTCCGCGAGACGCACAGAGATTCAGAGCGGTGCCCGAAGTTCGCATCGAAGAGTTTCACAACTTTCAAGATAATCGCGGCGAGTGGAGCAACAACCCCGGTCAAGGGCAACAACCTCGTCGGGCTCGCGGACAAAGCCTCCAGGGCGGTGGGCGCGGTCAGGGCACCCAGCAGGGGTCCCCTGAGGGTGTTTGGACCGGCCCGGGCAATGAGCCGCGTAACGTTGAAGGTCGCGAGCTTCGGATCGAGATTGACCAAGATGGTCCTCAAGGCCGCGGCTGGAATGACAATCGTCCGCCCCGGCCGCGTGGTCAGAATCGGCCCCCGGTGAATGATCGTCGAATTGAGAGCAATCCCGAGGGAGGCCCGGGCGGGCCTCAAATGAATCAGGCACCCAACAGCAACGACAATCAGGCACCAATCCGCCAGCGGCGGCGTCGCGGAAATCCGGCCTAAACACACCAATAAGCTTGGTTTGGCGAAAGCGTGGAGCGCCGATTCCGAGCAATGTCACAGGAGTTCTTGCATGTTCAGCCAAAAAGCCTTTACCCTTCTCGCGGTCGTGGGCGGCCTTTGTGTCCCGGCGTTTGCCCAGCCGCAGCCCGACGCCCCACCCGCCGAAAGGCCGATTCGCGGCGGGTTTGATCGTCCCTTGAATCGCAGCGGCCGCCCCGCGCCCCGCCCGGAGCAGGACGCGATGCCTGCCACAGGGCACTCGGTCATGTCGATGACACAGAGCGATGGGAAGGACACCGTCAGCGTTCGCATTGAGAACGACGAGGTTTCTGCCCAGGTGAATGGCAAGGCCGTTGCGAACGATCGCATTCGCCGCCACGACGACGCCATCGAGATTCTTGATGAACACGGCGAGATCGCCCACACGATCAACATTGCCGTGGGTGGTGACGGCGAGAGGCGCGTGTTCAATTTTGGTGCTCAGCCACCAGCCCCCCCCGCCCCCCCCCAGCCGCGCGAGGGTCGTGGCAATCGAGGCGACAACGCCCCGCGCGCTGTGGCCGCAAGCCGAGAGGCACGTTCGCCTCGCGTGATGATGGGCATCACCATGTCCGACGCCGACCCCAGGGTCGTTGAGCGACTCATCAAGGGCGTGGACGGCGGCATTCTTCTTGACTCGGTTGTCGAGGGGCTCGCCGCATCGAAAGCCGGACTTCAGAAAGACGACCTCATCATCGAGGTTGAGGGCACGCGGTCGATCACACAGGAGAAACTTCGCGAGATTCTCAGGGGCAAGAAACCCGGCGATGAGCTCAAGCTCAAGTACATCCGCCAAGGCGGTAACGAGACGGAGACAACGATCAAGCTCGAAGCATTTGACGGCAAGAAACTCGGCACACCCGAGGCCGCATCTGGCTGGAGGGTGAATGGAACCCCGTTCTCGTTCAAGCCTGGCGGCTTTGATCACGAGGAGCTTCACAAGATTCTCGCAGGGGCGATCGGCGACCTTCGCAGCAAGGCCGAGGACACCAAGGAGCTTCGCGAGAAGGTTGCCAAGCAGCTTGAGAAGGCCCTGGAGCAGATTGACGCGCAGCGCAAGCAGCTGGAAGACATGTTGACGCAGTTCGGGAACAAGGAGTGGCCCAGGATCGGACAGTTCCTTCCCGACGATGGAAGCCGAGTGCCCAATGGCGGCGGTAACGGCGGCGGGATGGTCATCCGGCCCTTCGCGCCGGGCGAACAGCCCGACGCCCGCGGCGGCAACGATCCCTTCGAGGGCATGGCCGATCGGCTCTCTGAGAAGCTCGACCGGCTTAACAAGCGTCTCGAAGAGCTTGAGAAGCGGCTGAACGAGAAGAAATAGTTTCACACAACCCACGACCACGGGCCGCTTGTTGCGGTCCGACGAACCAGAGCCCCCGGCCGCAGGGTCGGGGGTTCTCTTTGATATCTGCGCGTGCGTCGAGACACGAGCGGCGGATCGCCGATACCATCCTGCATGAGCGAAACCCCCCCCGCCGGCTCGCAGGTTGAAGTTCAGGCCGCGTTTGACAAACTTCGGACCGAAATCCGCCGCGTGATCGTCGGGCAGGACGAGGTGGTTGAGCAGGTGCTCATGTCGATTTTCTGCCAGGGGCACGCGATCGTCGTGGGCGTACCGGGCCTCGCCAAGACACTTCTCATCTCCACAATTGCCAAAACCCTTGGTCTTCAGTTCAGCCGCGTGCAGTTCACCCCCGACCTGATGCCCAGCGACATCACCGGCACCGAGGTGATTCAGGAGGACAAAGCGACGGGACAGCGGCAGCTCAAGTTCGTCAAGGGTCCGATCTTCGGCAACGTGATTCTCGCCGACGAGATCAACCGCACACCGCCCAAGACACAGGCGGCGTTGCTCGAGGCGATGCAGGAGCGGCAGGTGACCATCGGTGGCGTTCAGCATCCGCTGCCGAGCCCGTTCTTTGTGCTCGCGACGCAGAACCCCATCGAGCAGGAGGGAACCTATCCGCTTCCCGAGGCGCAGCTCGATCGGTTCATGTTTCAGATTCAGATTCGGTATCCGACGGCGGACGAGGAGTTTGAGATCGTCCGTCGCAGTTCCGAACGGCTGAGTGTAACGATCGTCAACGTGCTGTCGGCCGACGACATACGCCGCGTGCAGGCGCTCGTGCGGCAGATGCCGGTCGCCGATCATGTGATCCGCTACGCGATGCGTCTGGTTCGCGCGACGCGCGTGAAGGACCCGATGGACAACGGCGCGAAACGGCCCAAGCTCGTGCAGGATTACATCTCGTGGGGCGCGGGACCGCGCGCCAGCGAGTATCTGGTGCTTGCGGCAAAAGCCAAGGCGATCCTGAGCCGCGGCGGCTCGACGCACGTCACACCAGACCACGTGAAGGCGATCGCCAAGCCGGTGCTGCGTCACCGCCTGCTGACGAACTTCAATGCCGAGGCGGATCAGATCACGACCGACGCGATCATCGACAATCTGCTCGAAGAAACACCCATCGAGGGGACATCGGCGGCGGAAAAAAAGATGATGGACAGCGTGATGCGGTAGGTGCAAAGGGCGTGGCCGCGTTCGCGGCGGAAATTGATCCCTGATCGCACTCGATGTTGCGAGCCTCGGAGAGTAGCGTTCCCTCCATGACCGGCAGTGCAATCGCGGTGTCATCATCCAGTCACGAACCGGCACATTCCGAGCCCTGGCTCTTGACCAGCAAGGGCGAGTTGTTTGCCGCGTGCGTGACAGGCTTTATGCTTCTTGTCGGGGTTGTTCTGGGGCGCATGTTCCACGATCCGCTTGCATCCATACCGGTCTGGATTAGCCTTGCGATCGGCATGATCTACGGCGGGCGTGCGGCCTGGCATGCCATTAGCCATCGCAAGGTTGACATCGATGTGCTGATGGTCGCGGGGGCGAGCCTTGCCGCCTACACCGGACACCCCGGGGAGGGCGCGTTATTGCTCTTTCTGTTCGTACTGTCGGGGTCGCTGGAGGCGTTGGCCGCCGAGCGCACAAAGCGAGAGGTCGAGGCATTGCACGCCCTCATGCCTACAACAGCGGTCGCGTTTCGAGGGGGCGGGTGGGTGGAGGCTGATCCGCAGTCGTTAGTGGCGGGTGAGACGGTGAAGATCAGGCCGGGGGAGCGCGTTCCCGCCGACGCGGTTGTGACCCGAGGCCAGACCCAGATTGATCAGTCGGCCATGACGGGCGAGGCGGCCCCGCGCGACGTGATAAATGGCGACGAGGTCTACTCGGGCACGATCAACCTCGACGACCCCATCGAGGCCAGCGTACTGCGACCCTCTGGCGAGAGCAGCCTTCAGAAGATTCTCAATCTCGTGCTGTCGGCCCGCGAGACACGCGAGCCCATGCAGCGAGCGATTGATCGGGTCAGCGAGCCGTATGCGATAGGCGTGCTGGTGGCGAGTGCGACGGTGTTGCTGATCTGGAAGCTCGTGCTGAACCGACCGTGGCAGGATTCGGCGTACGTTGCGGTCACGTTTCTCGTGGTGTGCTCCCCGTGTGCCCTCATCATCGCGACGCCCACCGCCACGCTCGCCGCGATCGCGCGGGCGGCGCGCTTTGGTGTGCTCTTCAAGGGCGGTGACGCGGTTGACCGTCTCGCGGGCATGGCGGCGGTCTGCTTCGACAAAACCGGCACGCTCACCGTCGGACGGCCCACACTGGAGGCGACCAATGCGGTGGCGTGGTCGAATTCGCGGGAGTTGCTGGCGATCGGAGCAGCGCTCGAGGGTGAATCGACGCACCCAATCGCGGCCGCCATCAGGGCGGGCGCGGATCGAGAGGGAGTAAAGTCCTCGACGCTGCTCAGTGTGACACACACCACAGGACGCGGAATGTCGGGCGTCTTGGCGGCCTCGGGCGGGCAGGTTTCCGTGCGGCTGGGAAGCTACAAGCACGTTGAGGAAATCGTACCCGTGTGTCTTCGTGCCAGAACACAAGAAGTGCTGACGGCCATCCAGCGAGAGGGCCGGATCGGCGTGGTCGTGGCCCGGGGGCAATCGCCCGGCGAGCGCCCCGACCGAGCAGGCGAGGCGGCGGTCATGGTGCTGGCCGATGTGGTACGGCCCGGGGCGGCCGACCTGGTGCGAGAGTTGCACGAGATCGGAGTTGGGCCCGTGCGCATGCTGACCGGCGACAACCGTTCGACCGCCCAGCGCGTGGCCGAATCGATCGGGCTCGACCAGTTTGACGCAGAACTTCTGCCCCAGGACAAGCTGCGCATCGTCGGAGAGATGAAAGCGGAGGTGGCGGGCAGGCCAAACAAAGGTGGGCTCTTTGCGAGATTTCTGCCCACACCGGGCGTGGCGGTGATCGGCGACGGGGTGAACGACGCCCCGGCACTGGCTGCGGCAGATGTTTCGCTCGCCATCGGCTCGATCGGATCGGCTGCTGCCTTGGACTCCGCAGACATTGTGCTGATGTCCGACAACCTTTCGACGGTGCCATGGGCGGTGCGGCTGGCCCGTCGGACACGCAAGGTTGTCGCGATTAATCTGACGATGGCCATCGGCGTGATCGCGGTCATGAGCATCGCCACACTGGTGGCATCGATCGTCGGCAGGCCCATTCCCATGGCGGTGGGCGTGCTGGCCCACGAGGGGGGCACGCTTTTGGTGGTACTAAACTCGCTGCTGCTGCTGACAGCGAAGGGGCCGACGATCTCGAGTCCGGGCACTCGTCTCGCCCATCAGGCGAGTTTACAGGCTGGGCCGGTTGGAACAAAGTAAGCCAGGCAGTGTCGAACCGCGGCTCTTCTCGTGTGTTCCCGGTATACAGGCCGATAATGGCACTGGAGCACACGATGTTTTCACAGACAACCGAGTACGCCCTTCGCGCAATGGCGTGCCTGTCACTCAAACCAAACACCCTGGTGTCGGCCGTTGCTCTGGCGGATCAGACCAAGGTTCCTTCAAACTATCTCGCAAAGGTATTGCAGACGCTCGCACAGGCCGGGTTGATCGATGGTCGGCGGGGCGTGGGTGGGGGGTACAAGCTGGCTCGGGCGGCGACAGAGATCAATCTGCTGGATGTGATCAACGCCGTGAGCGAGGTGCGGCGAATCACGACGTGTCCACTGGGGCTCGCAAATCACGGGTCAAATCTCTGCCCGCTCCACAAGCGAGCCGACGCGGCGGCGGCGGCGGTAATCGAAATCTACCGCAAAGCCACGCTCCAGAGCCTTCTAGACGATCCCGCGTCGAGCAAGCCGCTGTGCGACGAGAATGCGACGCAGCAACTCACGGTGTCGCTCCGGCGGAAATGACGGCGGCAGCCCGTTGGAGACATATGATGGGCGGCCATGCCAGAACAGCACCCACCACATTCTCAATCAGCCCTGGATTCGAACGAGTACGTGGTTCAACGCCGCGCCAATCGTGACGCGGTGGTTGCCCTGGGACTCAACCCGTACGGGCAGAGCACGCCGGAATTGATCTCACTCGCCGGCGCGCGGGCGAGATATGACGATGCCGCAAGTATTGAGCACAACGCCAGCAGCAAGACACCCGGGCATGTCGATCGACGGCCAATCGCGACAGTGGCGGGACGGGTGATGCTCGTACGCGACGGCGGCAAGCTGCAGTGGATGACGCTCCACGACGACACGGGCGATATCCAGGTGGCGATCAGCCAGCGGGATGTGGACGAGGTGTCGTTCAAGCTTGCCAAGCTCACCGACCTCGCGGACATTCTCGTCGTGACCGGGCGGGTGATGAAGACCAAGACGGGCGAGGTGACAATCTGGGCGACGGCGGTGACACCAGGAGCCAAAAGTCTGGTACCACCGCCCGCGAAGCACGAGGGGCTGCAGGACGTCGAGATTCGCTATCGCCAGCGGTATGTGGACATGTGGGCGAACCCAGAGACGCTCACGGTCTTCAAGACGCGGTCGGCGATCGTGTCGAGCGTTCGCAGAACGCTGGAAGCGCACGGGTATCTTGAAGTTGAGACGCCGATGTTGCAGTCGCTCGCGGGCGGGGCGGCGGCGAGGCCGTTTGTCACCAAGTTGAACGCGCTGGACATCAATCTCTTCATGCGGATCGCGCCCGAGCTCTATCTCAAGCGGCTCCTGGTCGGCGGGCTGCCGCGCGTCTTTGAGATCAACCGCAACTTCCGCAACGAGGGGCTCGACAAGCAGCACAACCCAGAGTTCACAATGCTCGAGGCATACGTCGCGTTTGGAAACGTTGAGACGGTCATGCAGCTCACCGAGTCGATCATCCGCGATGCGGCCACGGCGATCGCGGGTTCACAAGCGGGCGGAGAAGTGATTCTGCCGTTCGGAGAGCTTCAAATCAACTACGCACGGGCGTTCGATCGGGTTTCATATGGCGAGCTGTTCGAGCGAGCGATGGGCTACCCGATGACGGACGTTGCCCAGGGGCGGGGGGATCTGGCGAAAAAGATGCCCCAGCACGCGGCGGCGATCGGCGCAATGGACCCGTGGCTGGTGGTGAACGCGCTCTTCGAGCACCACGCCGAAGGGCTCGTCGATCCGTCGCGCCCCACATTCATCACCGACTATCCTGCCGCCATCAGCCCGCTCACCCGGCCCAAGGCAAGCGATCCGACACTCGCCGATCGTGCGGACCTCTTCATCGGTGGGATGGAGATCGCGCCGCACTACACCGAGCTGAATGACCCCGACGTGCAGGAAGCGAAGTTCCGCGAACAACTCCGCGGGATCGACAGCGAGAAGAACGCCGAGGAGAGCACGTTCCGCACGATGGACCACGACTTCATCCGGGCCCTCAAGGTCGGCATGCCCCCGGCGGGCGGGATGGGCCTGGGGATCGATCGGCTTGTGATGATCCTTACAAATCAGCGGACGATTCGGGACGTGGTTTTCTTTCCCCTGATGCGGCCGGAGTGAGGGAGACGCTCGGGCGGCGTTCGCGCAGGTTCGCGTTGCGCTGCGTGCGGGTCTCGATCGCGGGGGTGACCAAGGCCGGGGTCGCCGTGGTGAGGCCGGCGAGAAGCAGTTGGGCCGCAGTCGGAATCGCATCGGCGGCCAGCTTGAGAGCGACAAGGGCGAGGAAGAGAGCGGCGGTAGTGACAAGCCGCCCGAACCCTGAGCGCTGCGAGACACACGGGCCGACTTGCTCGGGGCTGTCAAGGGACGGGAAATCGGAAAGCGGGAACGCCATGGTTGACTGGATGCGCGACAATCAGGAATCCGTCGGCGGGAGCTTGCCGATGGGGGTATGGGGCCTGAGAATGCGGGATGGAAACTGCGATCGAGCCCGCACGGCTCCTTTATGGGAACTCACGCGCGGTTCTGTTGGCCGAGCCCTCGGCACTTGCCGTCGGCTATGTCGTGACGCCCGACGGCAGGCTGGTGATTGGCTGCCGGGCGGACGCGGGCGACAGCACGCCATGGACACTTTGCGTGCCCGAAGAGTCGGAGGGTGCGACCCAGGTGTTGGGGGAACCAGTGCGCATTGACCCTAAAGTGGACGGGGCTGCGGATCGATGGGAGGCGAGGCACGGGGCACTCCGAGAGCGGCAAGTTTTCTCGATAAAGGTCGAAAGCGTGCGATGCGGAGGCACGGTCTGGGACGCGAGCGACGTGAGGCTCGAAAATCCGATCGCCGAGGGTGAGGCGGGGATTCTCAGAACACTCAACGCGGACACGGCAACGCTGGTGGCAATCTGTGAGAGGGCGAGCGGTGTGAGCCCCGAGCGCGCAACGGCAGTGGGAGTTGACGCGTGGGGTTTGTGGATACGCGGTGCGATCGGTCCAATTCGAGTGGAGTTTGCCAAGGCGGTACAAGACACAGAAGGGGCTGTGCGGGCGGTGGCGGAGCTTGTGCGAGGAGCAAAACGGTGACCAGCGCAATCCCCAGGCCCTTGAAGCTGCGCGAGGCACACGCACACATCGCGTGGCACGGCCGAGCACTGGGCATGTTGCAACTCGGCGACTGCACGAGTGCAGAGGATGTGCTGGAGCGAGTTCGGACAGCGTCACGCCGGCTGGCGGGCCAGGGATCTACCGAGTGGTTGATGGGCGTGGGCGTGCGCGTAGAGGGATGGAAAGAGGCGCGGTGGCCCACCATCGCCCAGCTCGACGCGTCGACGGGCGGAGCTGGCGCGCGAGCGGCGTGGCTCATGTCGTTTGATCATCACGGGCTCGTGGCGAACTCGGCAGCACTCGCGGCGGCCGGATTTTGTGACGCAAGCGCCGATCCAGATGGCGGCGTGCTTGTGAGGGACGCGGTTACAGGACGGCTGACTGGGGTGTGCCTCGAAGCGGCTGCGGCGATGGTGCGAATGGCGGCACCAGAGGCAGATCAGAGCGAGAGAGCCGGGCAGGTGCGGGCAGCGCTCGCGGACCTGCGGCGGCTTGGGTTTTCAGAAGTACACGACCTGCTGAGCCCCCCATGGCTCGGACCCATGCTCGCGAACATGCACGACGCGGGAGAGTTGCAACTCGGCGCCGGCTTGTTCGTCCCAATTTGTGATCTTGCGACGACTGCGGCGGGGGCACACGAGTGGGCACGATCTGGGCTCGAGCTTTTCGGCGGAAAGGTTTTCGTAGACGGCACGCTGAACAGCCGAACCGCGTGGATGCTCGAAGACTTCGCCGACGGCATGCCGGGCATGAAGCGTGGGAAGGCATTGATGACGGTCGAGGAAATCTGTCGCTCGCTGGAGCAATGCTGGTCGTTCGGAAAGTCTCTTGCGGCCCACGCGATCGGCGACGGCGCGGTGCGGGCGTGTCTGGACGCGGCGGAACGATTGCGGGCAACAGGTGCCCGGGGCGCGTTTCGCATCGAGCATTGCGAGCTGATCGACGCGGCTGACGTGCCGCGATTCGCCGAGCTTGATGTCACCGCGAGCGTGCAGCCATGCCACCTGCTGTCGGATATTGAGGCACTGGTGCGAGGGGTGCCAAACCGCCTCGACCGGGTGTTGCCGCTGCGAGAATTGATCGACTCTGGGCTCGTCCCGGGCCGCTCACTTGTTTTTGGCAGCGACGTGCCGATTGTGCGGGCCGACCCTGGCGACAGCATTCAGGCGGCGGGGAGGCGACAACGGGCCGGCGGCGGGGCGGTGATAGGGGCTGAACAGGCGATCAGCGAGCCCGAAGCGTGGGCGTGCTTTGCAGGTGGCGATGCTCCGGTATGATGGGGATATGAGCGAACTCTCAATCCACACCGCGACCCCCACGGCACGATTTTCAACCCGTTGTATCCACGCGGGGCAGACACCCGACCCGACGACCGGTGCGATCATGACGCCGGTGTACATGACGTCAACGTTTGTCCAGTCATCGCCCGGCGTGTTCAAGGACGGATACGACTACGCGAGATCCAAAAATCCGACGCGGACAGCTCTTGAAGTGAACCTGGCGAGTCTCGAAGGCGGCAAGCACTGCATGGCGTTTTCGAGCGGGCTCGGCGCGATGGATTGCGTGCTGCACCAGCTTCGCCATGGGGACCATGTTCTGCTCTCAGACGATGTGTACGGCGGATCGTACAGGCTGATTGACAAGATATTTCGCCACCACGGGCTCGAATGTACTCGTGTCGACATGACCAGTCTCTCGGCGATCGAGTCGGGCATGAGGCTTTCGACAAGGCTCGTGTGGCTTGAGACCCCCAGCAACCCGATGCTCAAGGTCATCGACATCGCGGCGGTTCGCCGCGTGATCGACAAAGCGGCGGCCAGCATGAAAGCCGGAACGGCGGACACAACCTTGGGCCCATTGGGCACGCCCCTCTCGCGGCCAATGTACGTGGTCGATAACACGTTCGCGTCGCCCTATCTGCAGAACCCGCTCGCACACGGGGCGGATGTGGTGATGCACTCGTGCACAAAATACATCGGGGGACACAGCGACTTGGTCGCCGGCGCACTGGTGACGAGTGACGAGGCGCTGGCTGAGCGGCTGCGGTTCGCACAGAACGCCGCCGGTGCGGTGCCCGGGGCGATGGATTGCTTCCTGATGCTCAGAAGCACCAAAACCCTTCATGTGCGGATGCAACGACACTGCGAGAACGCCCTGGTGATCGCCAAGTGGCTGTCGGAACACCCCAGGGTAGAGCGCGTGATCTACCCCGGGCTCGCGTCGCATCCGCAGCACCAGCTCGCGATGCGACAGATGCGGGCTGGCGGCGGTATGATTTCGTGCGTGATCAAGGGCGGATTGGCTGCGGCCCGGACGATGCTCGAGCGCGTCTCGCTCTTCAGCCTCGCCGAATCACTCGGCGGTGTCGAGAGCCTGATCGAACATCCGGCGATCATGACCCACGCGTCGATCCCCGTGGCGGCGCGTGCGGCATTGGGTATCGACGACGGGCTTGTGCGGCTGTCGGTTGGCATCGAGGACAAAGATGATCTGATTGCGGACCTGGAACACGCGATCGCGTGAAGAGTTCGCTAGCGGAGGCCAAAGGCTTTCAGAATGGCCTTGTCGAGCATGCCCGTGGGGAGCAGGTACTTGGCGAGCGTTGCCAGCTTGGCGTCGGTGCCGACAAGCACGCGAGCGGGGGCTCGCGTGGCGTTGAGGGCTCGCTCAATCGCGGTCGCGACAGCATCGGGCGGAAGGCCCTTGGCCTCGGCAACACCCATCGCGTGGCGGACGCGCTCCATGGGCTCTCCATAGAGCGAGCGCGTGGCGTTGGTGTGTGCCGCCTGCAGCGACTCGGCGAGGTCTTTGCTCTTGCCCCAGATCGGCGTCTTGATCGCGCCGGGCTCGACGAGCGTGACGCCAATGTTCTGTGAGCGCAGCTCAATGCGAAGGGCATCGCCCACAGCTTCCAACGCGTACTTGCTCGCGCAGTATGGTCCCACAAAGGGCTGCGTGAACCGGCCGGCCACCGAGCTGACCAACACAATTCGCCCATGAGCCTGCCGGAGCAGCGGCAAGAAAGCCTGGGTCACAGCGATCTGTCCGAAGAGATTCACCTCGAACTGCGCACGCCACTGGTCCAACCCAATCGCCTCGACAGGCCCCGCGACAACGATGCCCGCGTTGTTGACAAGCGCATTCAAGCCAGAGGTGCCGAGCATTCGCTGCAACGCGATCGCGGCGGCGGCGATTTGGACGGCGTTGGTCACGTCGAGAATGACAGGCTCGATGGAGGCCTTCTGTGCCCGAGCTTCGGAGGCTAGTGCGTCCCCGGCCGCCCGTTGGCGAACCGCAGCAAAGACCTTCCAACCAGCGCGGGCGAGTCGAAGAGCGGTTTCGCGGCCTATGCCGGTGCTGGCACCGGTGATGAGAACCGAGCGTGTTGAAGGCATGCCCGCAGTGTAGTGGTTTCGCGCCGGTCCCAGAACAACTGGACAAGGGCGGAAAGATCCGCCTGGGCGTTGCAGGCCATGCCGTAGCCGCTCGAATGTTGCTCAAGGGTGGACGAGCAGTGGATCGGGTGTAGATTGAAACAGAGCGGGGGCGGATCGTCGTGGCGACCGCCGCGGGCCAAACCCCCTTCATGGATGGAGAGACAAAGAATGGAACATTGCACCCTGCTCATGGGCGTGGTCGGCGTTGCGCTCGCCTCGTCTGCGAATGCCCAAACCCTGATCGGACAGTTTGACGCCTCGAAGGGAACGATGCCGCCCGCACAGGGATTCGCGCTGGTGCAGGCGGGAACACAACCGGCCGCGTCGATCTCGGGCGGCGTGCTCAGGCAAGGGATGACTGGAATCGACGGGTGGCAATGCTGGCAGTTCAACCACCTGCTGCACGCGGCTGAGCGAATCCAGATCGACGCGAGAATCATGATCGAGAGCTCGACGTACTACGCCGACGGATGTGGTGGCGGCCAGCGGACCGGATACTACATCGGGGTCGCCGATCACGACGGCAAGATGGCGTACCTCGGGCTCGGTGGCAACAAGGTGTGTATTTTCAATACTGTGATCGCGCCGGTGGGCTTGAACGCTCCGGTGACCGCGAGCAACATCACGGGCAAGTGGATCACCGTTCGGATGGTGATCTCCAGCTCGGGCACCACCCTCGACATCGACGGCGTGCGGGCCCTCTCCATGCCCGCCGGACCTGCGGGTGCGAGCGCCGCCCGCGACCGGGTCTTCTTCGGCGACGGCACGGGATGCGGCCAGAACAAGTCGCAGCTCGCGTACGTGAAGGTGTCGGTCGGAAATCCCTGCCCGGTTGACTTCAACGACGACGGTGCGGTGGACTTCATGGACTATGACGCCTTCGTGGCGTGCTTTGAGGGCTACGGATGCCCAGTTGGCAAGACCGCGGATTTCAACAACGACACAGCCATCGACTTCTTCGACTTTGACGACTTTGTGACCGCTTTCGAGCTCGGATGCGGCGGGTCGGGCGGCGGCACACAACCATAAGCAGCGATTGGTTTGATCCAACTTCAGTGCCCCCCACACCCCCGCCGGAAAACTGCGGTGGGGGTTGTGGTGTTTGGCGGGTTGAGAGGCGCGCCAACTGAAGGCGAATAGCCAGAGGGCCCGATGGAGTACGCTCAGGAGCCCAATGAGCATACCAGATCAAACACCAAAATCCTCACCCTTGGCGATAAGTCTCTTCTGGCTTGTCAGGCCAAGGCAGTGGGCCAAGAGCGTGTTTGTGCTGATCGGGCCTTTGTATGGACTCTCTGAGCCGGGCCGCGATGTCTGGTCGGTGCTGCCGACGGCTCTGCTTGCCGCGGCGGCCTTCGCGCTGGTGTCCAGTGCCTGCTACATCGTGAACGATCTTGTGGATGTGAAGCGGGATCGCCAGCACCCCAGAAAGAAGAACAGGCCAATTGCCAGCGGCGCGGTGACCCCCTCGCAGGCAGCATCGCTCGCGGCAATCCTGATTCTGGGTACACTCGGAATCTTGGCGCTGTTGCCGCCGGGCACCGCCTGGTGGACATTCATCGCCCTGGTGGTATACACCCTCAACGTGGTGTTGTACTCGGTTTCGCTCAAGCACGTCGTGATGGCAGACGTCATTTCCCTTGCAATGGGGTTCGTGCTCAGGGTGCTCGGAGGGTGTGCGGCCACTGGAACGCCCCCCACCACATGGCTCTTGAATACAAGCTTCTTCCTAGCGATGTTTCTGGCGTTCTGCAAGCGACTGGGCGAAAGGCGACTCATGCGGGCGGTCGGTGGAGACGCGGTAAATGTTCGGGCGGTTCAATCGTCGTACACCGACGATTTGCTGAAAATGAGCGTGGTGGTGACGGCGGTCGCGACGCTGGTGACCTACGCCCTGTATGTCCAGGCCCACGAGGCGGGGTACACCCGTGGCTTCAATCTGCTCTGGCTGACGATGCTGCCAGCGACGTACGGGCTCCTGCGGGCGATTGTGGTGGTCGAGCGGGGTGAGTTCGACGATCCGACGGAAATGGCGAGCAGGGACTGGCGGATTCAACTTGCCGGGGGGCTCTTTGTGGGGATGGTGGTTGGGTTGACGGTGTGGCGCCTGGGCGGCAGTCGATGAAGGCCAACGGCGGGACCGGGCCCAGATTTGGCGGTTTGTTGCAACATCCAGAACGATTCTGCGGTATATTTTCCTCCTGCGCCGGTTCGGAGCGGTTTGGTATGGTCCGTCAGTTGGCGTGGCGGGTGGTTGTGGTGTCTTTGAGTACCCCTTGTCGAGGAGTCTGTCATGCGAGAGCAGTCATTGGTGAGTCGGTGGTCTTTGATCACGATCGTCGGATTGGCAGCGGGACTGGTCGCTCCAGTTGCGATGGCCCAGCCCGGAGTCGAGGCGCCCGGCGCGCCCGAGGCACCCGAGTTCCCGCCTTTCGCGCAGATCAGCAAGGGATTCGAGAAGGTCGTCTCGACGACCGACGGCGAGTCTTTCTACACCCTCTGGGTCAACAAGAAAAAGGGGCAGATGCTCGCGGAACTGCCGCGCGGCTTCGAGAATCAGAAACACTTCATCGCCCTGACGGTGGCGAGCGGCGAGGACTACGCGGGTTTGCAGGCGGGCGACGAGTTGGTGTACTGGAAGCGCATCGACAAACGCCTCATGATGATCCAGCCGAACCTTGAGACCAAAAGCACGGGCGACGCCGAGAGCAAGAGCAGCGTGAAGCGGCTCTTCACCGACCGCGTGCTGCTCGATGTGCCGATCGTCGGGATGGGACCAAGCGGCCAGCCCGTGATCGACATGACAGCACTGCTCGCGGGACGGGTGAGCCTCTTCTTCCAGGGCAAGCAGGCCAACACGAGCCTCGCCACGATCAAGAGCGCCAAGGCGTTCCCCGAGAACATCGAGATCGAGTACGAGATGCCCACGGCGGGCGGCCGCTTGCAGGCGTTCCACTATTCGATCAGCAAACTGGGCGAGACGCCCGGTTTCAAGCCGCGTGATGCCGACGAGCGCGTGGGCTACTTCACGACCGTGTACCGAGACCTGGGCAAGTTCACCGACAAGGACAAGTGGGTCCGGTACATCAACCGCTGGAACCTTGAGAAGCGCGACTCGCGGCTCAAGCTGAGCCCGCCCAAGCAGCCCGTCGTGTTCTACATCGAGCACACGGTGCCCGTGCGATACCGCCGGTACATCGAGCTCTCGCTCACGGTGTGGAACAAGGCGTTCGAGAAGGTCGGGATTCTGGGCGCGATCGAGGTTCGACAACAGGACGCCGAGACCGGCTCGCACATGGAGAAGGATCCCGAGGACGTGCGGTACAACTTCATCCGCTGGCTGTCGAACGATCAGGGCACAGCCATCGGCCCGTCGCGCGTGAACCCGTACACGGGCGAGATTCTCGACGCGGACATCATCCTGACCGACGGGTGGATCCGCCACTTCTGGACCAACTTCAATCAGGTGCTGCCGCAGATAGCGATGGAGGGCATGGCCCCCGACACGCTCGCGTGGCTCGACACCAACCCGCAGTGGGATCCAAGGATCAGGCTGGCGGCGCCCGAACAGCGCGACTACCTGATTGCGCAGCGGTCGCAGCGCGGCGTGCTGGCCTACGGCGGGCACGCGCTCGCGGCCGCCCAGGGCATGGGCGATGTCAAGCTCATGGGCGCGGGCAGCAACGAGTTCAGCGGGCTGGTCAATCGCACGAGCCAGGTGAACGGCCTGTGCATGGCGGCGGGCGGCAAGGCGTTCGACGTCGCAATGATGCGCATGCAGATGGACGCCCTTGGTCTTGATACCGAGACGGTCACCACCGGCTCGGGCTCCGCGAACGTGATCGGCCCCGACGGGACCAAGTCGGACCTGCTCGACGGTGTGCCCGAATGGTTCATCGGGCCGCTCTTGACCGACCTCGTTGAGCACGAGGTCGGGCACACGCTTGGACTTCGGCACAACTTCAAGGCCTCAACGGTTTACGGACTGGACAAGATCAACAGCGCCGAGATCAAGGGCAAGAAGGCGTTCACGGGGTCGGTGATGGACTACACCCCGATCAATATGAACATTCCCACGCTCGAACAGCTCGCCGTGGCGAAGACCGACGGCGAGAAGAAAGATGGCGAGAAGAAAGAGGGACCCGTGATCAAGCCGCAGGACGGCGGCGACTACACGATGATCGACATCGGGCCGTATGACTTCTGGGCGATCGAGTATGGCTACACGTCGGGCGACCCCAAGGACGTGCTCAAGCGCGTGGCCGAGCCCGAGCTTGTGTACGGCACCGACGAGGACACGGGCGGTCCCGACCCGCGTGCACGCCGGTACGACTTTGCGACCGATCCGCTGGATTACGCCAAGAGTCAGATCGACCTGGCAAGGTGGCACCGTGATCGCCTGCTTGAGAAGTATGTCAAAGACGGCGAGAGCTGGGCCAAGGCGCGTCGCGGATACGAAATGACGCTCGGAATGCAGACCCGGTCGGTCTCCATGATGGCGAACTGGATCGGCGGGGCACTCATTAATCGCGATCGCAAGGGCGATCCCAATGCAAGGCCCCCGGTCACTCCCGTGCCGGCAGCCCAGCAGCGTGCCGCGTTGAAGTTTGTCATCGAACAGTCGTTCCGCGACGAGGCATTTGGGCTCTCGCCCGAACTTCTCGCGAAGATGACGGCCGACAAGTGGCTCGACGCGGGTGGCCGCGGCGAGGGAATGCAGGAGCCGGCGTGGCCCATCCACGACCGGATCGCGGGCATCCAGGCCACGAGCCTCACGATGATTCTGAACCCGACCACGCTCCGGCGCGTGTACGACAACGAGCTTCGCACCGCGGCGGATCAGGACATGCTGACCCTGCCCGAGGTGATAGACACCGTTTCGGCGGCGGTGTGGACCGAGTTTGACTCGCCCGCGACAGGCACGTTCACCGCCCGCAAGCCCATGATATCGAGCCTGCGGCAGAACCTGCAGCAGGAGATGCTCGACAGGCTCATCGATCTCTCGATGCACGGCATCGGGAGCGGAGCCGCCAGCAACCCGGTCCAGAATCTTGCGACCGCCAAGCTTCGCGACCTCAAGGCCAAGCTCGACAAGGTGAAGGACTGGGCTGGCCTCGACCCATATACCAAGAGCCACGTCGAAGAGGCCAGGAGTCGCATCGAGAGGGCCCTCAACGCCCACTACGTCATCAACGGCGGCGGTGGCGGATTCCCCGGCGGATTCTTCGGAAGGCCGGCCGAGGCACAGCAGGCCCAGCCCGGAATTCCGGGCACATCCGGAACACCCGATCAGCCCTGATCGGGCCCCGAGAATGTGATTGAGCAACAAAGACCCGCGGGAACGCCTGCGGGTCTTTTTCTGGCCCGAAGGGGATTGTTTGTAGTCCCCAAAGGTACAGGTGCAACCGCAACGGGCGGAAGGCCAACAATAAGGGATCGCCGGAGATACACCATGGTCCGAGCATCGCTGGTCGTTTTT